>JBEATZ010000054.1:0-3197 GCA_041161695.1 Planctomycetota bacterium
ACCAGTTCGGCGTAGAGGCCCACCGCGCGCTCGAAGAGGGCGACGATCGCCCCCAGGCTGCGCTCCTCGAGCCGCGCGATGGTGAGAGTGAGGGAAGCCCGCCCCTTCTCGCCGAGCGCCGCGCGCGTCCCCTGCCAGAACCCGTCCAGGTAGTCGCCAGCCGTCACGCCCGGCTCGACCTCCTCGGACCTCCCGTCCCGATCGTGCAGGACGCGCACGAACGCGGCGAAGAAGTCGGGACGCCCGTCGCGAAGCTGCTGCACGAAGGCGTGCTGGTCCGTCGACCCCTTGTTGCCGAACACGGCGAGACCCTGTTCCACCGTCCGTCCCGCGCGGTCGAGCTCCTTGCCCAGCGACTCCATGACGAGTTGCTGGAGGTAGCGCGAGAACTGCACCATGCGATCCTTGTAGGGCAGCACGACCATCGCGCGGTCCCCGCGTCCACACCCCTGTGCGTGCCACACCGCGGCGAGCACGGCTGCCGGGTTGGACTCCAGCACCTGCGAACGCGTGAGCGCGTCCATGGCAGCTGCTCCGGCGAGGAACCCGCGCACGTCCATGCCGATCAGCGCGCCCGGCAGCAGGCCCACGGCCGAGGTCACCGACGTGCGGCCGCCGACCCAGTCCCACATCGGCAGCGTGGCAAGCCATCCCCCGGCGCGCGCCTCTGCCTCGAGCTTGCTGCCGGCCATGGTGATCGCGATGGCACGAGGCGCGAACGCGAGCCCCTGCGCGCGACACGCCCGCTGCACCTCGAGCATGCCATTGCGCGTCTCAGGCGTGCCGCCCGACTTGCTGATCACCAGCACGAGTGCGTCGCGCAGGGTGCCGAGCCGCCCGAGGGCGAGGTCGATGCCGTCAGGGTCGGTGTTGTCGAGGACGCACAACTGCATGGGCGCAGCGGGAACGCCGAAGACGTCGGCGAGCAGCATGGGACCGAGCGCCGAGCCACCGATGCCGCACAGCACCACCTTGCGGAAGCGATCTCCCTCGGGGGAGCGCAGCACGCCGGCGTGCACGTCGGCGGCCAGGAGCTCGATGCGCTCGACGACGGACACGATCTCCGACTGGATCGCCTCGGTCGGCGCGAGCGAGGGCGTGCGCAGCCAGTAGTGCCCCACCATGCGCTGCTCGTCGGGGTTCGCGAGCGCCCCCTGTTCGAGGCGCGCCATCGCCGCCAAGGCCTGCTGCATGCGCGGGCGCAGGGCATCGAGCGTGGCTGCATCGAGTCTCGCCTGCGACCAGTCGAGCTCGACGAACGGATCCTCGAGGACCGATCGCGATGCGAGGTAGCTGGACCAGCGGGAACTCGTGGCTAGGGATTCCGTCATGCCTTGTCTCCTTGCGATGGTAGTCTGCGGCCGTGGACCGCTCCACCGCCATCCTCGCGGCACTTGCTGCCTACCTGGTGGCCATGCTGCTGCTCGGGATGCGCGCGCGGTCCAGGACCCACGACAGCGGCGAGTTCTTCCTCGGCAACAAGTCGCTCGGCCCCTGGGTGACCTCACTGGCCGCCAACACGAGTTCGTCCTCGGCATGGAGTCTCGTGGGCGTGAGCGGCTTCGCCTACCTCAGCGGCTGGTCGGCACTCTGGCTCCTGCCGGGCTGCATCGGCGGCTTCCTCGTCAATTGGCTGCTGGTGGCCCCGCGCCTGCGCGCGCAGACCGGCAGCGCCATCACCCTCAGCGAGTTCCTGGCCGGCGATCGGCCCGGCCCCGGGCGCACTGCGGTGCTGTGGCTCGCCTCGCTGCTCACGCTCGGCTCACTGCTGACGTACGTCGCGGCCCAGATGCAGGCTGCCGGCGCGGCCTTCGTCCACGCCTTCGGCTGGGACCTCACCGGCAGCGTGCTGCTGGGCGCAGGGCTGGTGCTCGCATACACCCTGATGGGCGGCTACCTCGCCGCGTGCCTCACCGACAGCGTCCAGGGCGCGATGATGGCGCTCGTCGCCGTTGCCGTGCCCGTTGCCGCGGTCAGTGCCGCGGGCGGCCTCGGGGAGGTGCTGACCGCCATCGATGCGAGCACGGTGCCCGGCTACGCCGACGCATTCGGCGGCAGGTCCGGGCTCGCCGCAGCAGGGTTCGCGCTCGGGCTCTGCGGCATCGGGCTCGGCTACCCGGGCCAGCCCCACGCCGTGAACAAGTACATGGGCATGTCCCCCACGGCTTCGATGACCGTCGCCCGGACCGTGGGCATCGGCTGGGCCCTGATCCTCTACGTGGGCATGCTGCTCGTCGGCTGGACGGGAAGGATGCTCGTGGACCTCGCCCCCGGCAGCCACGAAGAGGTGCTGTACGCGACCACGGACGCGTTGTTCCCGCCGTTCATGGCCGGACTCGTGATCGCAGCCGTGCTGGCGGCAATCATGTCGACCGTCGACAGCCAGTTGCTCGTGTGCGCGAGCACGATCTCGCACGACCTCGGCATCGGCCGGGGCAACGAACGCCAGATGCTGCGCAACGCGCGGCTCGTGGTCCTCGCCATCGGCATCGGCGCGACGTGGGCGGGGATCACGGTGCCGAAGAACATCTTCGACAACGTGTTGTTCGCGTGGGCGGCGCTCGGGTCGGCCTTCGGGCCGTTGCTGCTCGTGCGCCTGCTCGTGGGCCCCGTGGGCCCGTGGTGGTCGCTCGCGGCCATGGCAGGGGGCGGCGGCGCAGCCATCCTCGGCTCCTACCACGAGGTCTGGGCAAGGGGGTTTGCCGACCGCACGCTGTCCTGGCTGCTCGCCCTCGCCCTTGCGCTCACCGGCGCGTGGATCTACCGCAGGCGCTCGAGCTTGCTGATGCGACCGAGGTGATTCCAGTCCATCACGTAGAGGTTGCCCGCGGCGTCGGCACAGACGCTGTGGGGTGACAGGAACTGGCCGTCCACCCACTGGTCCCGCCTGACCCCGTTCTGCGCCCGCAGTTTCGGGTCGGGTTGGTCGCCGAGGTGGGCGATGAGGGCATGGGATGCATCGAGCAGGGTGACCCGGCCGGCAAGGTCTGCGATCGCCAGCGCACCGTCCTCCAGCGGCCACACGTTGCACGGCCGGCGCAGGTCCTTGTCGTGCAGCTTCACGAACTTGCCCTCGAGGTCGAACCACTGCAGGCGGTGGTTCTCCCGGTCGCACACGAGCAACAGCGGTTCCTTGCCGCGGGTGTCCATCCAGATGCCGTGGGGCGTCGCGAGCTTCCCCGGCTCGCTGCCGGGCC
>JBEATZ010000066.1:0-17949 GCA_041161695.1 Planctomycetota bacterium
TCCTTCTTGTACTCGTTCTTCGGGTCCACCTGCGCAGCTATGCGCAGGTGGACCCGAAGAACGAGTACAAGAAGGAGAGCTACGAGAAGTTCCAGATGCTCAAGGCGGAGATCGCCGAGAGCGTCACGGGCTTCGTGCTGCGCGCCGAGGCCACCGATGCGATCCGCGACATGGTGACGGGCAGGATCCGCAGGGAGGCGCCCGAGGCGCCAGCGCCCATCGCGCTGCCGCGCACCCCGGCGGAGGCGCTCGAACTGTTCGAGAAGCTGGTTGCCGAGGGTCGACTCAAGGTGCCGCCGGAACTGCTGGAACAGGTGCGCAAGGGCGAGGTGGAGCCGAACTTCACCCCGCGCGGCATCGAGCTGAAGCCCGTGGCCGGTGCGGCCCTCGCCGCGGCCCAGGCCGCCGAGGCGCAGCGCCAGCAGCAGGCACCCGCCATGGAGCTGCCGAAGACGCAGGAAGAGGCGAAGGCGCTGTTCGACAAGCTGGTTGCCGAGGGCAAGCTGCAGGTGCCGCCGGAGCTGATGGAGCGCATCACCAAGGGCGAACTGGAGCCGGTGTTCACGGAGAAGGGCATCGACCTGCGGCCGGTCGCGCCGGCAGGCGCGATGCCGCTGCCGAAGACGCCCGAGGAGGCGAGGAAGCTGTTCGACCAGCTGGTTGCCGAGGGCAAGTTGCAGGTGCCGCCGGAGGTGGTGGAACGCATCGCCAAGGGCGAACTGGAGCCGGTGTTCACGGAGAAGGGCATCGACCTGCGTCCGGTCGCGCCTGCCGGTGCGATGTCGCTGCCGAAGACGCCCGAGGAGGCGAAGGCACTGTTCGAGAAGCTGGTCGCCGAGGGCAAGCTGCAGGTGCCGCCGGAGCTGATGGATCGCATCCGCAAGGGCGAGCTGGAACCGCACTTCAGCGAGAAGGGCGTCGAACTGCGCCAGCAGGGAGCGCCTGCAGCTCCAGCTGCCGCGCCGCCGCCGGTGCAGATGCCTCGCACCGTCGAGGAGAGTCGCGCCATGTTCGATGCGATGGTCGCCGGCGGCCAGTTGCAGGTCCCGGCCGAGATCCTCGAGCGCGTCCAGAAGGGCGAACTGGAGCCGGTGTTCACGCCGGGCGGCCTGCAGCTCCGGCCGGTGGCCGCGGCCCCGGCTGCGCCCAAGAAGCCCGCTGCCGGCTCGAAGCGCCAGCCGGGCCAAGCCAAGCCCGGGCCCAACGACCGCTGCCCGTGCGGTTCGGGCATCAAGTACAAGAAGTGCTGCTCGCCGGCCTTCGACTGACGTGATGCGCCCGCGCCCACTGCGCCCGCTCCGGCTCGGCTGGAGCACGAGGATCGCCATGGCCCTGTACCAGGCGATCTTCCTCGTGGTCATGCTCGGCTACGGGCCGGTGCTGTTGTGGCGGTGGTTCTCGGACCGATCCCATCGCTTCGGCCTGCGCGAGCGCATGGGCTCCGTGCCGCGCATGGATCCCGCGCGGCCGGTGGTGTGGGTGCACGGCGTCTCGGTGGGTGAGGTGAAGGCTGCCGGGAACTTCCTCGCTCGGTTGCGCGCCGAGCGGCCCGACCTGCAGGTCGTCCTCTCCGCCACCACGCCCAACGGCCATCGCGTGGCGCGCCAGGAGCACCCGGGCCTTCCCGTCGTGTTCTATCCCCTCGACTTCGGGCCGTTCCCCGGGCGCGCGCTCGATCGCATCCAGCCGCAGTGCGTGCTGCTGATGGAACTGGAGATCTGGCCGAACTTCCTCCAGGCTGCGGCGCGCCGCGGCATCCCGGTGGCGGTCATCAACGGCAGGATCAGCGAGCGCACCTTCCGCGGCTATCGCCGGGCGCGCGGGCTGTTGCCGCAACTGGCGCTCATCCGCACCTACTGCGTGCAGGACAACGCATACCGCCAGCGGTTGCTCGACCTCGGCGTCGACCCTGCCACGGTGCACGTCACCGGCAACATGAAGTACGACAGCGTGGCGATGGGGGACCACCGCGCGGCCGCCGCGCCGCTGCGCGCGTGGCTCGCGCCGAAGCCGATGCACGTGGTCGTCGCCGGCTCCACGCACGCGGACGAGGAGCTGTGGGTGGCCGAGGCGGTGCGCGGCGCCGCGAGCCGCACCACCCTGCCCATCCGGCTGGTGCTGGTGCCGCGGCACCCCGAGCGCACCCAGGCGATCCTCGCCCAACTCGGGGACCGTCACGGTCCGGTCGTGCGCTGGAGCCAGGTGCAGCAGTCGCTGGATCCGCTGCCCGAGGACGCCATCGTGCTGGTCGACACGATCGGCCAGCTGCAGCGCTTCTACGGCGCCTGCGACCTCGCATTCGTCGGCGGCAGCCTCGTGCCCCACGGCGGGCAGAACATGCTGGAGCCCTCGGCGCTCGGTCTGCCGGTGGTGTTCGGCATGCACACGTTCAACTTCCGCTCCGACGTGGAACTGCTGATGCAGTCGCGCGCGGCGGTGCAGGTGCGCAACCCGCAGGAGTTGGAGGCCGCGCTGGCCGAGCTGCTGAACGACCCGTGCCAACGAGCGGAACTCGGGGCCCGCGCGCGGCAGGTGATCGAGCGCAACCTCGGCGCGACCCAGCGCACGCTGGAGCAGGTCTCGGAGTTGCTCCGGCCCGGTGTCTGAGCCGTGGCTGTTTTCAGGTGCTTTCACACAGGGTGTGGTTAGATTCCGCCCACATCACCATTCGGCCCAGCGAAGCCGTCCCCGTTTCCCCGCCCCAATCTCATGAGCAAGGAACTTCGTCTCTTCACCAGTGAGTCCGTCAGCGAAGGCCACCCGGACAAGGTCTGCGACCAGGTCTCGGATGCCGTCCTCGACGCATTCCTCGCCCAGGATTCCGACTCGCGCGTCGCCTGCGAGACCATGTGCTCGCGCGGCTTCGTCGTGCTCGCTGGCGAGATCACGACCAAGGGCATCGTCGACTTCCAGGACGTGGTCCGCAACGTCATCAAGGACATCGGCTACAGCGACCCGGACATCGGCTTCGACCACAACAGCTGCGCCGTGCTGACGTCGATCCAGCGCCAGTCGCCCGACATCGCGCTGGGCGTCGACGCGCACACCTCGCAGAGCAAGGAACAGGGCGCTGGCGACCAGGGCATGATGTTCGGCTTCGCCTGCAACGAGACCGATGCGTTCATGCCGTTCCCGATCCACTTCAGCCACCGGATCCTCGAGGCCCTGGCCGGGGCGCGGAAGAGCGGGCGCCACAAGTTCCTGCGTCCCGACGCCAAGAGCCAGCTGACCGTCGAGTACGACGACAAGCACCGCCCGGTGCGCGTGAACACCGTGGTGATCTCGCACCAGCACTCCCCTGACGTGCGCAAGGAGGACCTCGACCACGCCCTCAAGTCCGTGGCCCTCGAGGTCCTGCCGAAGCACATGGTGGACGCGAACACCCGCTGGTTCCTGAACCCGACGGGTCGTTTCGTCGAGGGCGGTCCCAAGGCCGACGCGGGCCTGACCGGCCGCAAGATCATCGTCGACACCTATGGCGGCATGGGTCGCCACGGCGGCGGCGCGTTCTCCGGCAAGGATCCCAGCAAGGTCGACCGCTCGGCTGCCTATGCCGCGCGCTACGTCGCCAAGAACGTCGTGGCCGCCGGCTATGCCGAGCGCTGCGAGGTGCAGGTTGCCTACGCCATCGGCGTGGCGCAGCCCGTCAGCATCCGCTGCGACACCTTCGGCACCGGCAAGGTGGACGAGATGCGCCTCACCGAGGCGATCCGCGAGGTCTTCGACCTGCGCCCGGCGGGCATCATCCGCGAACTCGACCTGAAGCGGCCGATCTACCGCCGCAGCGCCGCCTACGGCCACTTCGGCCGCAACGAGTTCCGCTGGGAGGCCACCGACAAGGTGGCGGCCCTCCGCGCGAAGCTGGGCTGATCGCCCGGCCCGGTCCGCTCCCGCGGCGAGCGGGAGTCGGACGAACCTGCGTGCGCGCGGGCCCAACGGCTCTTCGTGGTTGCCCTGCGCGGGCCAGTGGCTATCACTGGCCCAGCGCCATGGATCCCGCACCGCAGCCGCAGTCCCTTCCCGACGTCGAGGTCTTCTTCTGCGACCTCTGCAACGCATCGGTGCCGGAGCAGGACCTGCAGGCGGGCAAGGCCGTCAGGCACCAGGGACGCGTGATCGGAGCCTGCTGCCTCGCGGCGCTGCGCGGCACCGGCCCGGCGCAGGCCGCGCCTGCCGCGGGTCGCGCCGAGGCGCGCACTTGGCCCCTCGCCCTCCTCGTGCTCGCGACGGTCGCAGCGGGCACGCTGCACCTCGACCAGCGGATCGAGTCCGAGCGCAGCGAGCGGCAGCAGGAACTCGAGCGGATCGCCGCAGGCGTGCGGGAGCGCACCGAGGTCCTGATCGCGATGGACGGCGCCGTGGACAGCACTGCCGAGGCGATCCGCGCCGGGATCCCGCAGCTGCAGCAGCAACTCGCCGCGCTGCAGGAGTCCCTGCAGGTGATGGCCGCGGGGACTGGCCGCGCGGCGCAGGCGCACGACGAGGCGGTTGCCGCCCTGCGCACCGAGGTCGAGGCGCTCGCGCGCAAGCAGGTGGACCCGCTCCCGGCCCTGCAGCGGCTCGAGGCCGCGGTGCAGTCGCTCGCAATGCAACTCGCGGAGCTGCGTGCACAACCCGCGCAGGCTCCGGCGGTCCCGCAACCCGGGGCCGTGCCGCCGCCGCGCCAGGAACCTTCGCAGGCACCTGCGGCAGGCGGGTTGCCGCCCGAACTCGCGCACCAGGTCACACGCCTTGCCGATGCAGACCCTGCCGTGCGTTTCGATGCCGTCGACGAACTGGTGCGCAGCAAGAACCCGCTCGTGGCCCCGTCGCTGCTGCCGCTCGCCAAGGACGGCGACCTGTTCGTGCGGCGCCTCGCGGTGGAGGGACTGCGACACTTCCGTGCGGCGCCCTGCCTCGAGGCCCTCGTCACCGCCCTCGCCGACCCCGAGGAGCTGGTGCGCGAGACCGCCTGGCGGTCCCTGCAGGAGATGACGGGCCAGAAGCTGCCCTTCGACGCTGCCGCGAGCCGCGAGGTGCGCGCACGTGCCCAGAAGGCCTGGGCCGACTGGGCCGAGGCCAACAAGGCCACCTTCGGCACGAACTGACGGACGGCCGGATCTGGTGGCTTCGACCTGTGGCCGCGGGCCTCCGGTCGCTACAACTTCCGCCCCCCTGATTCGCCGCAGCGCTCCGGAACCCAAACACGCATGGTCTGGCACAACCGCACGAAGATCGTCGCCACCCTCGGGCCCGCATCCCGGGAGGATTCCAAGGTCGCAGAACTCATCCGTGCAGGCGTCGACGTCTTCCGCCTCAACTGCGCGCACACGAACCACGAGAAACTCGTCAGCATGATCGCCACGGTGCGCCGGGTCTCGGCGCGCCTCGGCAGGAACGTGGGCATCCTGGCAGACCTGCAGGGTCCCAAGATCCGCGTCGGCAAGCTCCACAACGCCGAGCCCATCTACCTGCGGCGCGGCGCCGACGTGATCATCGACGTGACCCCCGGGCTGGTCGGCAAGGCCAATGGCGAGATCCGCATCGGCACCCGCTACCGCCGGCTCGCCAAGGACGTCGGTCCCGGCGACCGCATCCTGCTCGACGACGGCAACCTCGAACTCAAGGTCATCGGCGTCGCGGGCAAGGAGATCCACACCCGGGTCGTGCACGGCGGCATGCTGCACCAGCACAAGGGCATCAACCTGCCCGGCAGCAAGGTGTCGCTCAGCCCGATCTCCGCGAAGGACATCGCCGACCTCAAGGTCGTGCTCGCCAACGGCGTCGACTTCGTCGCACTCTCGTTCGTCCAGGATCCTGCCGACGTGGTGCGCCTGCGCCGGATGATCCGCAAGGCCGGTTCGGACGCGCACATCATCGCCAAGATCGAGCACCCAGAGGCGGTGCGCCGGTTGCCCGAGATCCTCGCCGTCGCCGACGCCCTGATGGTGGCGCGCGGCGACATGGGCGTGGAGATGGGGCCCGAGGCCGTGCCGCCCGTGCAGAAGCGCATCATCGAACTCTGCAACCAGGCGAGGAAGCCGGTGATCACCGCCACGCAGATGCTGGAGTCGATGGTCATCAACCCGCGGCCGACCCGCGCCGAGGCCTCCGACGTGGCCAACGCCATCTACGACGGCACCTCGGCGGTCATGCTGAGCGCCGAGACCGCCTCCGGGAAGCACCCGGTGCAGAGCGTGCGGATCATGGAGAAGATCATCCGCTCGGCGGAGCAGGCGGTGCTGGTGGACGTCGACCACCTCCGCCGGCGCCAGGGCGTGGAGACCACGGTGGCCATGGCCACGGTCCGCGCGGCGGCCTACGCGGCGGACATCACCCAGGCGCGCCTGATCGCCGTCTACACCGAGACGGGCACCACGGCCCGCCTGCTGGCGGGGGAGCGGCCCTCCACCCCGGTGGTGGCCTTCACCCCCTCGGCCCGCACCATGGGCAAGCTGTCCCTCGTGTGGGGGACCATGGCCCGGAAGATCCCCCCGGGCAGGACCAGCCACGACCTGACCGTGGCGGGCGACCGCATCCTGCGGGAGGAAAAGCTCACCCGGAAGGGCGACCGCGTGGTCCAGATCGCCGGCACGGTGCGGCAGTCGGGCCTCACCAACGCCATGAGCATCCGGGAGTTGTAGTCCGCTGCGCCGTTGACTCGGGCCCGCCGGTCGCTACCATCCTCGCCCTTCCCTTGCCAGCTGAAGCGGCCCTCCGTGGTCCGCAGGCGGCACCCAGACAGCCATGACGAAGACGACTATCGCTACCCTGGCCGACCACAAGGCCGCCATGAACCGCTGGCGCGTGATCGATGCCGCGGGCCAGATCCGCGGCCGCCTCGCGGTCAAGATCGCCGAGATCCTCATGGGCAAGGATCGGCCCAACTACACCGCACACGTGCTGATGGGCGACGGCGTGATCGTCGTCAACGCCGGGCAGGTCAAGGTGTCGGGCAACAAGGCGTCGAAGGACGAGCACACGTACTACACGGGTTTCCCGGGCGGTCTCCGCCACGTGAAGCTCGCCGAACACCTGCAGGACAACCCTGTCGAGGTGCTGCAGCTCGCGGTGCGCCGCATGCTGCCGAAGAACCGCCTGGGCGCCCAGATGATGAAGCGCCTGAAGGTGTACCGCGACAGCACGCACCCGCACGTCGCGCAGAAGCCCGAGGCCACCAAGGTCTCGACGAAGTGACCGGCACGGTCACGACCCATCGAGTGTCGCATCGCACAATCCCTAGCTGAGGTTTGCTGAAGTGGTCGCAAAGGATCCCTACGTCTGGGGCACTGGTCGTCGCAAGACGTCAACCGCCCGTGTCCGCATCAAGTCCGGCTCCGGCAAGTTCGTCGTGAACGGCAAGGAGGTCGAGCAGTTCTTCGTCACCTCGGAAACGCGCCGTCAGGCCGTCCACCCGATGCTGGTGACCGAGACCCGCAACACCTACGACGTGTTCGTCGAGGTCGACGGCGGTGGCATGAACGGTCAGGCCGGCGCCGTGGCGCTGGGCCTCGCCCGTGCCCTGCGCATCGACAACGAGAACTTCGACAAGACCCTGCGCGAGCACGGTCTGCTCACCCGCGACAGCCGCGAGGTCGAGCGCAAGAAGTACGGCCGCCACAAGGCGCGTCGTTCGACCCAGTTCAGCAAGCGCTGATCCGGTTGCCGGGTCGTTCCCGGCGCACGCGAGCGGTCTGTCGGCCTGCAGGATTGCAGTGGCCGGCTGGCCGCTCGGTTCGTTGATGCAGGTCCGTGTTGTGGACCTGTGCCCCAGGGTCGGCTAGGACACGCATCCGCCCATGGCTGGTCACTCCCACTCGGCCAACATCAAGTTCCGCAAGGACCGCGTCGACGCGAAGCGGGCGAAGACCTTCTCGAAGCTGTCGCGGATGATCACCGTGGCGGCACGCTCGGGCGGCGACGTGGATGCCAACGCGAAGCTCCGCCTCGCCGTCGACAAGGCGCGCGTGGTCAGCATGTCCAAGGAGGCCATCGAGCGCGCCATCCGCAAGGGCATGGGCGAGGTGGGCGGCAGCGATTTCGAGGAGGCGCTGTACGAGGGCTACGGTCCCGGCGGCGTGGCGGTGCTGATGGAGATCCTCACCGACAACCGCAACCGCACCGCGGCAGACGTGCGCCGCATCTTCGAGAAGCACGGCGGCAGCCTCGCCGCGAGTGGCGCGGTTGCCTGGCAGTTCGAGCGCAAGAGCGTGTTCTCGGTCGACCCCTCCTGCACCCTCGGCGAGGATCGCCTGATGGATCTCGTGCTGGAGTGCGGCGCCGAGGACCTGCGACGCGAAGGCGACGGATTCACGATCCTCGCGCCGCTCGGTGCGTTCGGCACCGTGAAGGCCTCGCTCGACCAGGCCGGTGTGCCGCTGCGCGGGGCAGAACTTGCCTACGTGCCGGCGCAGCGCGTCGAGGTCGCCGATCCGGCCGTGGCGCGGCGCATCGTGAGCCTGCTCGAGGCCCTGGACGACAACGACGACGTGCAGGGCGTCCACAGCAACGAGGACTTCACCGAAACGGTCGCTAGGGCACTGGAGACGATGGCATGAGCACGAAACGCTGGTTCCACGTGGGCGAGGATGCAGGAGTGCGGGACGCGATCGCGGCGTTCCTGGGCAGCAAGGCGGCCACCGAGCCGCTCGCCCAGGCCGTGGCCGGCGAACTGGTCGTGGTCGAGGCGTTCGCGGACTTCCGCAAGCGCGCCGAGGCCCCCGGTGGCCACGCGTTCTCGCTGGTGCGTGCCCTCAAGGACAAGCGCGGGCCGATGGTCTTCGTGGTGGTCCGCAAGGGCGACACCAACGGCCGCATGGTGGCGCGCTTCTGCCTCGCCGACGGCAGCCTCGCGTGGGACGGCACCAAACTCGAGGGCATCGAGGAACTCGCGTGGGACCGCAGGTCGCGGCCGCGGCGCTCGGTCGACGAACTGCTGGCGCAGTTCGAGGCCAAGGGGCGCGATCCCGGCCGCGCGAACTCTGCGGTGCACCGGCTGGCGCACTGGGAGCGCGAGGACCACCTGATGCACGACCTGCAGGACCCGGCCACCGGCCTGTTCGACGGTCCCTACGCAGCCCTCAAGATCGACGAGGAGTTCAAGCGCGCCACGCGCTTCCAGCTGCCGCTGAGCCTCGTGCTGCTCGACATCGGCGCGCAGGATGCCAAGGGCAAGGACCTGCCGGTCGACGGGGAGGCCCGCCAGGCGCTGCTCGCCGACATCGCCTCCGTGTTCCTCAACGAGAGCCGCGACATCGACGTGCTGTCGCGCTTCACCGAGTCGGTGTTCCTGTTCCTGCTGCCCGGCACCGGCACCGACGGGGCTGCCGTGCTCGCGCGCCGCATGCTGGCGGGGCTGCGTGCGCGCCCCTTCGAGGGCCACGACCTCGTGCCCCATGCCGGCATCGCCACGGTGCCTGCAGCGGGCCTGCCCGACCGACGCGCCTTCCTGGCCGCGGCCGAGGTGTGCCTGCGCCGCGCCCAGGGCGGCGAGGGTGCAGACGGCCTGAGCACCAACTGGGAATAACCCGCGGGGCTGCTCGCAACCGGGATTGCCGCGCAGGTTGTGCGGGCATTCCCATGTTCGAACGCACCATCCGGCTGAAAAGGGCGAGGAAGGCGCTCCGCGAGGGGCGCCTCGAGGACGTGCTGCGCCTGCTGGACGACCCGCGGGTGCGGGACGGCAGGTCGGCCCGGGAGCTGCGGCAGCTGGCGCAGGACGCGCTGGCCGCGCGGCTGCAGGCGCGCGACGTGCTTGCCCGCACCCTGCCTGCCGGGGCCTCGGCGCCCGATCCGCTCCGGCTCGTCGACCGTGCCCGCGGCCTCGCTGCGGCAGGCGACGTGGCGGGAGCCGCCCTACAGTTCGATAGACTGCGGCGCGAGGCGCCGATGCTGCGCACGGTGCTCCACGACATGAACCGCGAACTGGCACGGGCGCAGGGCCTCGAGGGGGGCTTCCTGCTGCGGGTGGACGAGGGCGGAGAGCACCTCGTGCTCCGCACCGAGTCCTTCTCCATCGGCAACCTGCGGGAGGGGCGGGCCGACCTGCCCCTGCTCGCCAACCTCGCCACGCGCCATGCGCGCATCGAGCGCTGCATGAGTTTCCACGGCGGCATGGAGGACCGGATCCACGCCGAGGACGGCGAACTGCGCGTGGCGGGCGCGCCTTGCGCATCGCATCGCCTCGTCCACGGCGATGTCGCAACCCTCGGCGGCCTGCGCATCCGCTACGAACTGCCGAGCCGTCGCTCGCTCACCGCGCGGCTCCGGCTGCTCGGGGGCTTCATGGTCGCGGGCACCGACAGCGTGTTGCTGCTCAAGGACCGCGGCCGCGACGGCAGGATCCTCCTCGGCCGCGCGCGGGACGCCCACGTCGTCGTCGCGGGGGCGCGTGCCGAGGTGGAAGTGCACGGTGGCAGGGACGGGCAACTCGTCGTGCGGTGCGAGGCCGGTGGCACCGTCGACGGCAGCGCGTTCACGCTCGAACACCCGGTGGTCCCCGGTGCCGTGGTCGAGGCCGGTGGCATCACCTTCGTGCTCGCGCCCTGGCGCCGGCCCTGACCGCCACGGCGGGAAATCCGCCGCGCTGCGAAATATCCGCGCGCGCCATCCGCAGGAGGGGCAGAGGTGCACGTGATCGCAGCCGTCCTGTCCCTGGTCCTCGCGCTGTCCCAGCCAGTCTGCCCGCA
Organism: Planctomycetota bacterium; assembly: GCA_041161695.1. Classification (GTDB taxonomy): domain Bacteria; phylum Planctomycetota; class UBA1135; order UBA1135; family UBA2386; genus JBEATZ01. The sequence goes on from JBEATZ010000066.1 coordinate 10,668, forward strand.
GGCGCCGACCGAGGTGCCGCCCACGGCGGTGGCCGTGCGCGGCATGGCCGAACTCACGCCGGCTGCCGCAACGGAGTCGGCGTGGGCGGAGGCGCAGGGCCTGTTTCGCGAGCGATGGCTCGCCCATGCGCGGCAGTGCGCCGCGGTGCGGTTTCCCGGCTGGGTTCCCGAGTGGGTCTGGCAGCCCACCTTCGAGCGCAGCATCGGCTCGCTGCGTGCGCGCGAGCACCTCCAGGTCGTCCATCGCGACGAGGTGACGCGCGAGCACGAGTTCGGCACCAGCCACCAGGTGACCCTGTGGGTGGAGGAACCCGAGTCCGTGCGCACAGCCCTCGAGCGCCACGTGCGCACCGAGTTCCGCGCGCTGGAGAAGCGCCTGGCGTTGAAGTGCGGCGGCACCGTGGTGTTCTGGCTGCTGCTCGCGGCCTTCGTCGGCTGGGTCGACCGCCTGTCCATGGGCTGGATGACGGGCAGCCTCCGGTTCGCCGGCCTGCTCGCCGCCCTCGGCGTGCCACTGGCCGCCGTCCTCCTGTAGTCTCCCATGCCGCTCGCCATGGAACCCGAAGCGCCCAACGATGCTGCAGCGAGGCCACCCGCGCCGCGCATCGACTGGGAGTCCTTCTACCGCGACTACCGCAAGCCGGGTTACGTCACCGGTTACGAGATCCTGCACAAACTCGGCGGCGGCATGTTCGGCCTCGTCTTCAAGGCGCGGAAGGAGTCGATCGGCAAGGACTACGCCATCAAGTTCCTCAAGGTCGACGACGAGAGCATCCGCGATGCAGTGCGTCGCGAGTTGCTGGCGGTGGAACTGTTTGCGCAGATCGACCACCCCAACCTCGTTTCGATCGAGGACAAGGGCGAGGTCGACGGCATCCCGTACCTCGTGATGGGCTATGCGGGCCAGGAGACCCTGCAGAAGCGGCTCGAGCAGGGCCGCATGGCGCGCGAGGAGGCGCTGCGCATCTTCGTGCAGGCCGTGCGCGGCACGCAGGCACTGCACGACCACTCGCTCGTGCACTTCGACCTCAAGCCCGCCAACATCTTCCTCAAGGGTGACGTGGCGCGCGTGGGGGACTACGGGCTGAGCAAGCTCGTCACCGAGTCGCGCAACTCGCTCTCGTTCGGCCGCGGCACGCCTTACTACATGGCGCCCGAGATGCTGCAGCGGCGCGGTGACGCGCGCAGCGACGTCTACTCGCTGGGGGTGATCCTCTTCGAGTGCCTGAGCGGCGAGGTGCCGTTCCGCGGCGACTCGGAATGGGAGGTGCTGCGCAAGCACGAGACGGCGCCGGTGCCCTGGCCTGCCGACATGAGCCCCGCCGACCGCGCCGTGCTGCAGCGGTGCCTCGCCAAGGACCCGCAGCAACGCTTCGCCAGTGCAGCAGAACTGTTGCGCGCCTTGCAGGCGCCGGTCGGACTCGGCGAGAGCGTGGTGTTGCCGCGCCCGGCCCGGCCCGCCGCACCCCCGGTGCGCGACCCTGCCGTGCCGCCGCCGCTGCCGCGGGCCGCAGTCCCCGAACCGCGTGCCGTGGCCGCGGGCGCCGACGGCTGGAGGCCCGGCCTCGGCGACGGCGGGGCGGGCAGCGCAGCCGACAGCCCCCGCGGCATGCCGTGGCGCGTGCAGCCGCGCGTCCGCGGGCTGGTGCCGTCCCTGGTGGGGCTCGTGTTCCTCGGGCTCGAATGCGTGGCCTTCGTCGCCATGCTGCCGATCCGCTTCCTCACGCAGGGTGTCGGGCCAGTGCTGCTCTGGCTGCTGAAGCTGCCGCTGCGCGCGCTCGGCCTCGCGGCCCGTGTCGTGGCCTGGCTGGTCGCCGTGGGCATGCTGGCGGCGCTGGTGGCGATCGCCATCTGGCTCGTGCGCGGGGAGTTTTGAGCATGGCTGCACAGCGTCACGACCACCTCGAGCTGCAGGCCATGGACGAGGCCGCCTGGGCGGCGCTGCAGGACGACTTCCTGCCGCGCATCCACCAGTTCCTGGCGCGCCAGGTGCGAGACCACCAGGTCGCCGAGGACCTCGCGCAGGAGACCTTCCTGGGGGCGGTGCGCGGCATCGGTTCCTACGACCCCGCATACACGCTGGAGCAGTTCCTGTTCGGCATCGCGCGCAACCGCCTCGTCGACCACCTGCGGAAGCACCGCATCGCGTTGTTGCCGGCCAAGGGCGACAGCGAGGCACCGGGCGAGGGCGCCTGGATCGAGAACCTGCCCGATGGCGCGGCGCGGCCCCCGAGCCAGCTCACGCAGCAGGGCGAGGAACTCGCGCGCCAGCGACGCGTGCTCGCCGACATCCTGCGCGAACTGGTCGCGAACCTGTGGCAGGCAGGCGAGTTCCGCAAGCTGCAGGTGCTGGAGTACCTGTTCGTGCTGGGCGGGCGCAACCGCGATGCCGCGCAGCGCTTCGGCTATGCCGACGAGTCGGCGGTGGCGGGCGTCAAGTTCCGGGCGCTGGAGCAACTGCGCGGCCTCGCGCGCCAGCGCGACCCGAACCACTCGCTGTTCCTGGGGCTCTGGAAGCCGGGTGCGCGATGAATCCCGCAGATGCTCCCGATGGCGAGATCGAACTGGCCGTGGCCGCCGTGTGGCGCGCCGAGCGCGTCAGCTGCCCGCATCCCGACCTGCTGCGCAGCCATAACAGTGGTTCCCTCGCGGAGGGCGCGGCGGAGTTCGTGCGGTTCCACGTCGAGGAGTCGCGCTGCCCTTGGTGCCGGGCCGTGCTCGATGCCTGCGCGGTCGAGGATGACGCGGCGCGCGCTGCCCCGGCCGAAGACCTGCGCGACCGGTTGATGCGGTCGACGCTCGCCGCCGTCCGGACGACCCGTTCGCGCGGCTGAGGATTTCGGCGAATCCGCAAAGGATCGGGGGCGTCGTTCGCAGTGGTTGCAGGCAGGCGGGACACGACTGCCGCAAACCTCAGCAAACGGATTCCACGATGATCGGCAAGACCCTCAAGATGTTCGTCCTCTCGGGCGCGGTGTTGGGCGGGACCGGATACCTGCTCTTCGGATCGAGCTTCGGCAGCTACGTCGGCACGATGGCCGAGTCGGTGCAGGAGGGCGTGGAGCAGTCCATCCCCGTGGACTTCGAGATCAAGCGGGCCGAGACGCTCATCCGGGCGATCGAGCCGCAGATCGAGAACTGCAAGCGCGACGTCGCGCGCGCCGAGGTCGAGCTCGAGGAACTCCAGCAGTCGGTGAACGACCTGGAGAAGGTGGTGGAGACCGGGGAGCGCCGCTTGCGCGCCGGCCACGCCATGCTGCGCGGCGACGGCGCGGCGACGGCGCGCCTTGCCGCCGTGAACGGTGCGGAACGGCGCATGGAACTGGAACTGCAGCGCACGCTCGACAGCTTCAGGAACAACCAGTCGATCCTGCGCACCAAGCGCGCCCTCATCGAGCGCCAGACCGAGGCGGTTGCGGCCGCGAAACTCCGCCTCAACACCGTGCGCGCGGAGCGCGAGACCCTCGCCGACCAGGTGGTCACGCTCAAGATGCAGCAGAACACCATCGAGGCGATGGCGGCGAGCAGCCGCAGGTTCGACTTCGACGACAGCGCCCTGAGCCAGGCCAAGGAGGCGCTCGGCAAGGTGCAGAAGCGCCTGGACGTCGCCCAGAAGATGCTCGAGAACGACCTCGTGTGGCACGAAGGGGAACCGCTCGCCGAGGCCGCGCCCGCGCGCAACGTCCTCAGGGAGATCGAGGAGCACTTTGCCGCCGGCGCCGTGGCCGAGCCGGTCGTCACCCTGCCCCTGCCCGCTCCGGTCGCCACCAGCGGGCAGTGAGCCTCAGGGCAGTTCGCGGACCTCGAGGCGATCGACCTTCCACTCGTGGCCTGCTTCCGCCCGGATGACCTGCTCCGGGCGGATCGCCTCGAACCCCACGAGGGGGAAGGTCAGGGGGGCGAGCCGCAGCACCTGCCCGGTGCCGTCCTCGGCCGCCTCGATGGTCACGGTCTCCTGCAGCGAGCCCACGTAGGCGCCGGCTTCGCCGCGGCCCCGCTCGCGCTCGTAGGTCACCGACCAGTACGCGGCGCGCACGACCTCGAGTTCGAGTTCGTACCCGTGCACCTCGAGCCGGTAGCCCCTGCGGGCCGGGCCCAGGTCCTCGCTTGCGGGCACGGTTGCGTAGCCTGCCACGTGCAGGCCCGGGTTCTGTTCCTTGAGCTGCTGGAAGGCGAGGCGTGCGGTCATCCCGTCGAGGCGGTTCCTGGCCTTGAAGTCCTGGCTCAGGGAGAGACTCACCACGTCCGGCTGGTCGCGCCGGATCGCCTCGAGGAACGTGCGCACCGCCTCGTCCGAGGTGAGGAAGGAAACGCTCACCCAGTCGCTGGCATCGGGGCCGCAGAGCCATCGGGCCACCCCGCAGCACCCGGCATGGGGCAGCGCGAGGGCGAGCAGCAGCAGGGTTTGGGCGCGCCTTGCCATGGCTGGGAGTTCTTTTGGCTCGAAAGCTATACTGCCTTGCTCCGAAAACAGATCGGGCAAACCGCATTGCCCCGACCGCCCGAACCCTCGGCAGGCCTCCAACCAGCGCCACCACCATGATCCGATTCCTCGCCGCGTCCCTGCTCGTCTCCGCCCTGTGCGCGCAGGAGGTCACCAACCTCGATCCCGATGCCAGCCAGACAGCCGGCAAGGAGAAGCAGGAGCCGGGGGCGGTGCCGCCCAAGACGGTGGCATCCGAACCGCTGCGCAGCAACCCGTGGTTCCCGGTGGTGGAGAAGAACCTCGGCACCTACATGAGCCACGAGGAGGCCAAGGGGGTGTTCAAGTTCAAGAACCCCACCAAGGAGGCCCATGCGATCCGCCACCTGCAGCCCAGCTGCGCGTGCTCGAAGATCCTGATGCGCCTCGGCGGGAAGTTCTACGAGTACGGCGGCAAGGCGAATCCCGGCCAGATCTTCGAGACCGACGAGAAGGGCGGCAACCGCAAGCTCGTGAAGGAGATCCCCGTCGCGGCGGGCGAGGAGGGCGAGGTCGAGATCCACATGGAGATGACCGGCGTCGTGGGCCTCCGGTCCGCGACCCTGGACCTGCACCTCACCGACCCGACGCTGCCGCTGGCCAAGATCAAGTTCGAGGCCACGGGCGCGCAGATGTACCTCATCTCGCCTGCCGAGGTGAACCTCAACACCATGACCTGGTCCGAGAGCCGCGAGTTCCAGGTCACGGTCACCTCGCCGATCCTCAAGGACTTCAACATCGTCCGGATGGACGACGCGGGGAAGGACTTCAAGGTCAGCTACGAGAAGGTGATGGACAACGGCACGGCCCGCTGGGTCATCAAGGGCACCTACGGCCCGGTGTCGGCCGAGAGCGGCTCGGGCGGCATGCTGCGCTTCTTCACCGACCAGGCCAACGCCAACAACTTCCAGGTGCGCGTGGGCGCGTTCGTGAGGGGCCCCCTCGAGGTCAAGCCCGGCGCGTTCCTCAGCCTCGGCATGATCCGCAAGGGCACCGCCCGCAAGCAGCAGGTGGTGTTCGAGCCCAACGACCAGACCGACCTGCAGGCGACTTCGATCACGTTCGACAAGCTGACCGTGCCGCAGGAGTTCGTGAGCTGCACCCAGTCGAAGGACGGCAAGAAGCTGGTGCTGGAGCTCAACATCTCCGACCAGGCCCCTGCCGGCATGCTGCGCGGCAACATCGTGGTCAAGACCAACCACCCCGGCCTCCCCGAGAAGGTGCTGATGTTCAATGGTTACGTGAGGTGAGTCGGGGTTTAGGCTTCCGAGCCCCCTGACCTGCACGTGATCCCGGAGTGAGCACCCAAGAGACCTTCCGACGGCTGCTGGCGGAAACCGGCACCCTCGACCGCGAGCGCCTCGCGAAGGCAGAGAGTGCCGCATCCTCGCGCGGACTCCCGCTCGAGCGCGCCATCGTCGCCCTGGGGCTCGCCGAGGAGGCCGCGGTCTGGCGCGTGCTGGCAAAGGCCCATGGTCTGAAGTTCGTGGACCCTGCCAAGCTCACGATCCAGCAGGAGGCGCGGCAGAAGGTGCCGCTCGAGCAGGTCGAGCAGAACGAGGCCCTGCCCGTGCTGTTCAAGGACGGCGTGTTGTGGGTCGCCATCGACGACCCGCTGAAGACCTTCGTCGCGGACAACCTCGGGTTCGTGGCCGGCTGCCAGGTGCAGTGTGCGCTCATGCCGCCCACGGCGCTGAAGGACCAGATCCGCAGGCTGGCGGGGGGCAAGGAGCGGGCTGGCGCCGCTGGCGGCTCGCTGCCCGGTTCCAAGGCCGAGGACGAGGACGCTCCCATCATCCGGCTCGTGGCCCGCACGCTCGAGGACGCCCTCGTGCAGCGCGCCTCGGACGTGCACGTCGAACCCTTCGCAAACCGTGTGCGCGTGCGCCTGCGCATCGACGGCGTGCTGCGGGAGGTCGCATCGCTCGACCTCGCGCTGCTCGGTCCCCTCACGTCGCGCCTCAAGATCATGGCGGGCCTCGACATCGCCGAGAAGCGCAAGCCCCAGGACGGCCGCATCGCCTTCCGCACCAGCCAGGGCCGCGAGATCGACGTGCGTACCTCGGTGCTGCCCGGCAGCCACGGCGAGACGATCGTCATGCGCCTCCTCGACAAGGAGAAGGGCCTCCTGAGCCTCGAGGCACTCGGCTTCGAGGGCGTCGACCGCGAGCGCTTCCGCCGCGTGATCAAGCGACCCAACGGCATCGTGCTGGTCACCGGTCCCACGGGCTCGGGCAAGACCACCACGCTCTATGCCGCGCTGCAGGAACTCAACCGGCCCGACGTGAAGATCATCACGGCGGAGGACCCGGTGGAGTTCAACATCCGCGGGATCAACCAGTGCCTCGTGCGCTCCCGCATCGGGCTCACGTTCGCGCGGGTGCTGCGCGCCATGCTGCGCCAGGCGCCCAACATCATCCTGGTGGGCGAGATCCGCGACCCGGAGACCGCCGAAATCGCCGTGCAGGCGTCACTCACCGGCCACTTGGTTTTCAGCACGCTGCACACCAACGACGCGCCCTCGGCCATCACGCGCCTCGTCGACATGGGCGTGAAGCCGTTCCTCGTCGCTGCCGCGGTGCAGGCGATCATGGCGCAGCGCCTGTTGCGCGTGCTCTGCAGGTCGTGCCGCCAGCCCTACGAGCCCTCCGAGGTCGAGCTGCGTTCGGTCGGCATCGCGCCCGGTGACGTTGGGTCGAACACCATCTATCGCGCAGGCGGTTGCGCGGAGTGCGAGCACAGCGGGTACCGCGGCAGCGACGAGGAACGGCTTCACGCCCATGTCGACGAGGCGCGTGATGGCCGAGGGCGCGTCGTTGG
>JBEATZ010000088.1:0-5237 GCA_041161695.1 Planctomycetota bacterium
CCCGCGAGCAGGCGGAACCCGCCGCCCACGTCGAGTGAGGTGTAGGCACGCGTGACCTCGAGGGACTCGTCGTGCGTGTCCTCCTTGTCGGACTCCTCGCGGAAGGTGTCGGAGCGGCCGCCGGCCACCTCGAAGAGCGCATAGGAGCCCACGTCGTCGATGAGCCACAGTGCATCGACCTTGGCGCGCAGTTCGGGCTCGAGGCGGTCGCCGTCCTCGGAGGTGTCGAGGTCGTACTCGTCCTTCCACTCCATGTTCACCGAGACCTGGCCGCCGAAGCGCCAGTCCTCGCCGAGGCGGATCGAGAACGGCACCGACTTCTGGTCATCTGCGAGGAACAGCGCCAGCGGATCCTCCGAGTCGACGTCGCCCTGCAGGCCCACGTCGAGGTCCTGCGCCATGGGGAGCCGGACGCCGCCCACGTCGAGCTCGCCGAGCGCCTTGTCCATGCGGCGCAGCTCGCCGGTGACCTTGAACTCGTCGCGCGTTTCCGACTTCCGCAGCGTACGCGTGCGGATGCCCGTTGCCTTGCTGCGCAGCTTGAGGCGCACCCAGTCGCCCTTGCCCGGGACGAACGGATCGATCGCCTTCTTGTCCGCGTCCTCGAACTCGGTTTCCGAGTCGACCGGGTACTTGCCGCCCAGCACCTGCAAGGAGTTGTCGTTGGCTGCTTCCACGGGGCCGAGCAGTTCGACCTTCTCGGGCTTGTCGTCCTCGGTGCGCTCGATTTCGTCGATCTCGGTCACCACGTTGCGGCCGTCGACCAGCTTGCCCTTGGCCTCGACCCAGGCTCCTGGTTCGAGCGCGGACTTGTCCGTGGCCACGCAGGCAGCGCACGTGAGGAGCAGGAAGGCGGGGATGGGTTTCATCGGCAGGACTCGATCAGGGAAAGGGTCTCGTCGCGGAGGCGGTGCACGAGCGTCTTCCACCGCGGACGCAGCGCGTAGACGCCGCACAGGCGCGCGCGCACGACCGCGAGGAAGGCGTTGCGATCGGGACCGGCTGCGAAGTCGAGCTGGTCCAGCACGTGCGCGCCGACGCCGTCGTCGACGCCGGACTGCTGCAGCGAACGAAGCCGCAGGTGCTCGGCAAGGTTTGCCTGGTCGAACCGTGGATCACCACGACCCATGGACTCCAGGTCGATGAGCATGGCTGCATCCGCCCCGAAGAACACCTGCTTGTCGTGCAGGTCACCGTGCACGGTGCCGGTCCTTGGTGCAGGGCCACAGGGCACCGCGGCGACGGCCGCGCGGAGCGCCTCGAGGGACGGTTCGAGCACGATGCCCTTGTCCAGCATGCGCACCGCTGCATCCCGCGCGGTCGCGAAGTCGTGCGTGATGCCCGTTCCCTGCGCGTCGATGCAACCGAGCTCACGCACGGCCTCGACCACGCGCGACCAGGGCGCGATCCCCCGGGCCACCAGCTCCCGCAGCGCGACACCCTGCACCGCGTCGACGAGGTGCATGCAGTGCTGTGCATCCACCATGCTCGGCAGCGCGAGGCGGAGGGATCCACCACGGTTGCCGAGTGCAGCGAACACGCGGGCGGCATCGCCGAACGAACCAGGATCGAGCAGCTTGAGGTAGCAGATCCTGCCGCTGCCGTGGATGCGCACCACCGCGCGGCGTCCCGGGCGCCATGCGACCAGTTCGGTGCGCTGGACCGCGCCGATGTGCGGCGCGAGGATCGCGCGCAGGGCCTGCTCGTCCGCGAGCAGGGCGGCGCCGGGCAGCTTGGCGTCCTCGGTTGCGCGCAGCTTGCGCAGCCTGCCGTGACGCAGCGAGAACGCGCGGGGCGGCGCTCCTGCAGGACGCACGATGGCCACGTGTTCCTTGCGGCCGGGTCGCAGGATCACCTCCGCACCCGGGTGGGCAGCCGAAAGCTCTGCGAAGGCCTGCTCCAGCGAGAGGTCCTGGGAAGGATCGATCACGGCGTCCCTCCATGGGCGATCCTCGATGCCTCCCCGAGGATGGCGACCGCCTGCTCGCGCCAGTCCGGGCGCAGCCTGCGGAAGGGCGCGAGGGCACTGCGAACGAGGGCGGCGGCGATCCACCAGGCGAGTTCGCGTGGCCCGAACTGCACTCCTTCGGCAGCGCATGCGTCGACGAATCGTGCCGCGAACCCTGCGCCGCCGGGACCGCAGTCCATCAGGGCATGGGCATGCAGCGATGCGAGATCTGCCACGGCAGGGCCCGCGCCGGCGCGGTCCAGGTCACAGAGCGCAACGGAACCGTTCACGAGCACCTGGCCGCAGTGGAAGTCGCCGTGCAGCAGCACGACGCGGCCGTTCGACGGCATGGTGCGGGCGAGCTGGGAGGCAACCGAGGCGGCGAGGGCGCCCTGCTCGGCGCCGAGACGGCGGTGCACGTCGACGGCCTCGAGCACGAGGTCCAGTTCGGCGACGGTTCCATGGGCAACGCTGCCGGCGGGGATGCTGCAGCGGTGCAGGCGGGCGAGGACGCCGGCGACCGCAGGGATCACCTCGATGGCGCCGGGCACCCACGGGCTGCCCTGAAGGTGCCCCTCGACCCACAGGCGGTCGTGCGGACGCGCGAGGACGGGCGGGACGGCCACGCACCCCTGGATCGCCGCATCCACCACCAGTTGCCGCTGCGGCAGCGGCTCCGCGAGGATGCGGACCCACACCGTGCGCGTCCCGGCGGGCGATCCGTTCGCGTCCACGGTCCCGAGGTCCCACCGGATCACGGCGCGACGCTCCGGCTTGTAGCGGACGAGTTGCATGGAACTGCGACTGCGCGAGACCCGGAGTCCCGGCGGGAGCAGGTCCCTGCAGTGCTCCTCGAGCAACGATCGCATCTTGCCGAGCCGCACCATGCGCCTCAGGTCGCTGAGCTGGCGGTCGAGCGGGAAGGCCAGCAGCAGGAGGTCGTACTCGGGCACGACGGCGCAGAGCCGCGTGCCGTCCTTCTCCTCGTCCATCCGGTGACCGATCTTGCCTGCCTCGTCGGCAAGGCGATCGGGCGGTGCCGTGCGCAGCGTGACGTAGCAGCCATCCGAACCGTCGCTGGCCGCGCGCCAGCCGACGATGGATCCATCCTGTTCCTTCCAGCGCACGTAGTCGGGGACCAGCGAGACGTTCGAGCCGTCGGTGCGCAGTCGCTCCTTCACCAGGCCGTGGACGAAGTCCGCGTCGAGGGAGCGGAGGAAACCGATCTCGCGCGAGGACTCGGGCGCCGGGCAGACGAGGCTCATCGGGCAACCTCCTCGACGACGCGATCGCCGGCGACGATGCGACCCTCGCGCAGCACCACGACGCGATCTGCTGTCGCCGCGAGCGCAGGGTCGTGCGTGATGAGCAAGACGGTCCTGCCACGCAGTGCATCGAGCACCGAGCTGCACAACCGCTTCTCGGATCCGGCATCGAGGCCACTGCTTGGCTCGTCGAGGATCACGATGGCTGCATCACGCAGGAGCGCGCGTGCGATCGCGACGCGCTGGCGCTCACCGCCCGAAAGCTGTGCGCCGCGCTCGCCGACCTGGGTGTCGAGGCCGTCGGGCAGGCGCCGGGCGAAGTCCAGGACGCCCGCGAGGCGAGCGGATTCCATCAGGCGCTCCTCGCCGGCCTCCGGAGCGCTCGCGAGCAGGTTCTCGCGCAGCGTCGCGTCGAACAGCAGCGTCTCCTGGAACACGATGGCAATCGACCGCCGCAGCACGGCGAGGTCGAGTTCGCGCACGTCGTGCCCGTCGATGCGAACTGATCCTGCCTGCACGTCGCGCAGCCTGGGCAACAGCATGGCCAGCGAGGTCTTGCCGGCGCCGTTCTCACCCACCAGCGCCACGTGCTCGCCTGCCGCGATGCGGAGGTCGGCCCCGGCGAGCACCGTCCTGCGATCGTCGTGCGAGAACGTCACGCCACGCAGTTCGACCTCGCCGCGGATCGCATCGGGCACGACAGGTACCGCGGGGAGCGGCAGGTCGGGCACCACGTCGAGCAGTTCGAGCACGCGCTCGCCGGCGGCGGCTGCCTTCACCATCGCAGCGCTCCGGTTGAGACCCTTGCGGATCGGACGGTAGAAGGCCCGCACGTAGCTGAGCACCACGAGCAGTTCGCCGGGCGTCAGCGCGCCTGCGCGCACCCGTTCGACGCCCAGCAGCAGCGTGAAACCCGTGCCGATGGCCATGGCGACGTCCGTGCCGATGCCGAGGCGGCCCTCGATGCGGGTTGCCTGGAGGCCGGCCTTGTTGCTGCGACGGTTCTGCCTGGCGAACTCGCGCTCTGCCTGCTCCTCGAGACCATATGCCTGGATCACGGGTACCGCGGAAAGCGTCTCGTGCACCGACGTGGCGAGTTCGCCTTCCTTCTGCCGCTGCTTCCTCGCCGCGCGACGCAGCCGGATCCCCATGACCGCAGTCATCAGGCCGATGAGCGGGAGGACGGCGACGGCGACGAGTGCCAGCTTCCAGTCGAGGATCGCCATCACGACGAGCGTGCCCACGACCAGCAGCGATTCCTTGGTGAGGCTGAACACGCCCTCGACCAGCAGCAGGCGCAGGCTCTGCGCGTCACCGCAGAGGCGCAGTAGCAGGTCGCCGCGCTTCCACTTGCCGTGCCAGGCAACCGACATCTCGAGCAGTCGCTCCAGCACCGACTTGCGGACCCGGTGGATCACGCGCTGCCCGGTGTCGGCGAGCCACAGGTCGCGGAAGTAGGAGCCGATCCCGGTGACGAGGGCGAGCACGAGCACGGAGCCGCAAGCCACCCAGAGCAACAAGGACGCGTTCCCCGGCCCTCGCACCGCACCGGGCAGGAGCGGCCAGTCGTTGCCCAGCAGGATCTGGTCGACCACCACCTTCAGGGGCCATGGCTTGAGGAGCTCGGCCACGACCACGAGGACGGTCAGCCCGAATGCACCGAGCAGCCGCGGCCACCATGGCACCAGGTGCGAGCCAAGGCGCCGCCACACGTGGAGCGTGCCGCCCTTGGCCTCGGCGATGCGCGGTTTGTCAGCCAACGGAGGCCTCCGCGACCACGTGGCCGGGCAGCAGGCTCGCGAGGATGCGGCGCGCCTTGGTGGTCCAGTCGAGGTCGGCGACGATTGCCTCCGGAGCGAGCGCCTGGACCGGGTGCGCGAGGACGCGCTCGACGGCGGCCACGAACCCCGCCACGTCGTCGGGCGCATGGAGGCCCGGCAGTTCGCATCCGCGCAGTTCTCCCAAGACGCAGGGGACGCGCGATGCCACGAGCGGACGCCGTGCGGCGAGCGCCTCCACCACCT
>JBEATZ010000120.1:0-3443 GCA_041161695.1 Planctomycetota bacterium
CGGCATCCCGACCGCGTCGAGCAACCTCATGCAGGTGGGGGGTGCGGGGGCGGCGGCCGTCCCGGGAGGCCAGGGTGGGCTCGCCCCCTCGACCCTCACCCCGGCACCTCAGCCCAAGCCGCCAGAACTGACTTTTCCAAATCGTCCGGAGGTCCAGGCCAATTTGCCCGTGAGCGAAGCTCCTCCCGGTGCGACCCCGAGCGCGCCTGCCGAGCCGGTCGGCGGGGATCCGATCCCCCTCGTCGACGAGGGCGGCGGCCTGCCGATCCTCATGGTTGCCATGGTGGCAGGTAGCCTGCTGGTGCTGGTGATCCTGATGCTGGTGCTCCGCAAGAAGTAGAGGCTGATCGCGGAGTTGTGGGGCCGCGTCGGGCCAGGCGGCCTGACGGACAGGGGGGTTGCCTCCAGACGCTCCCAAGGCCGGTAGCACCACCGCCCTGCCCTCACCCGAGGCGTCCCGTCCGGGCGTTCCGCCCTGTCGATGCCGGTTCCACAACTCGGCGATCTGCATCCCCTGCATCCCGCAGCCCTCCTCCCGCGAAAAAATGCGCCCTGGCATGGGGCTTGTTTGCCCCGGGCCCCAAGGCCACCCGCCCGGACCCCGAAGAAGTTGTGAAGTTCGCAGCCCCTCGAACCGTGCTGAGGCCCTCAGACCCACCGGCCTTCAACCGGCAACAGGATCGACATGGTTTTCTCCAAGTTCGCCACTGGCAAGCGTTTGCGTAAGCCCACCGCAGTGCTGCTCTCGGTCGCCGAGTTCGACCAGCGGCTCGACGTCAAGGCCCCGCGCTTCCGCGCCCATTGCTCCCGCCTCGCCACGGAGTTCCGCCGCAAGCGCGTGCGGATCGACGTCGAGAGCTACCGCCTCGCCAAGGCGAGCGCTGCCAACCTGACGGTGCTGGACCTGCCCGACCTGGGCGGCGGCCACTATCTGCACGAGCTGCGGCGCATCCCGGCCATGGACCGCCAGGAGGAGTTTCTCATGGCGCGGCGCCACGAGTGCCTGCTCGTGCTGGCCGAGACCGAACTGGTGCGCGGCGGCTTCAAGAAGGCGGCCGCCAGCGAACTCGTGCGCAAGCCGCTCCCCGAGCAGCTCCGCACCATCGACCCGACCAACCCCGAGGCCCACAAGCTCTCGCGCAAGGTCGACCGTGCCTACGTCGTCCAGGTCCTCGAGCAACTCGCGGCCCTGCGCAACCTCTACGTCGAGGGCGCACTCCACATCGTGCTCACCACCGTGCACCGCTACCGCGGCCTCGGTGTCGACGTGGCCGACCTGATCCAGGAGGGCAACGCCTCGCTGTTCCAGGCCATCGACGGCTTCGACTGGCGGCGCGACGTCCGCTTCCGCACCTACGCGCAGTACTGGGTGCAGCAGGCCGTGCTCAAGATGCTCTACAACAGCTCGCGCACCGTGCGCGTACCCATCTGGGTGCAGAAGCTGCTCGGCAAGATCAAGCGTATCCAGCAGGCCGAGCGCCGCGACGGGCGCGAGGTCAGCCACGACGAGATCGGCAGGAAGCTCGGCATCCCGGGCGAGAAGGTCTCGTGGATCCTCGCCACCAAGCGTTACGCCGTGAGCCTCGACGCCGAGACCGACAACGGCGAGGGTGCCTCGCTCGCGCAGATGCTGCCCGACGACAGCGCCGTGGCCGTGCCCGATTCCGTGCCCGAGGGCGACCTGCGCGAGAGTCTCCATGCCGCGATGCAGGACCTGCCCGAGCGCGAGCGCTCCATCCTCAACCGCCGCTTCGGCCTCGACGGCCAGGAGCCGGTGACGCTGGGCGAGATCGCCACCGACATGGGCATCACCGCCGAGCGCGTGCGCCAGCTGCAGAACGCGGCCATCAGCCGCCTGCAGAAGCCCGCCAAGATCCAGCAGCTCAAGGCCTTCGTCGAGATGGTGTGAGTGCCGCTCGCGCGCGAGGCTCGGTCCAAGCAGCAGGGTCACTTCTCAGTGGGCAGATGCATGGTGCTGCGGATGCTCTCGAGCTCCGCTTGCAGCCTTTGGATGTCGTTGGCGGTCTCGCCCCGGCCCGCTGAGCCGCGCAGGAATCGGGCTGCAACGAAGGCAACCACGATGCCGCCGATGCCCGCAGGTCCAACGAGCTTGGCGACATCCGCAGCTTGGTTGGGCGCAACGAAGAACCCGATCACGATTGCTGCGATGACCAGCGCCCCGAGCAGGAAGCCGAGGGTCTGTCCCTCTCGCGCGATCCGGTTCTTCTCGCTGCGATCCTGGCCTTCCATGCGAATCAGATCTCGGTCGAAGTCGACTTCGCGCCGCGCATCAGCATCCACCAAGTCGAGCACCTTCTGCGGCTCCACTCCGAGCTTCAGGTAGGCAGCAAGGAACTCCGGAGGTGGCAGCGGGATCTGCACCATCACTTGATGGATGCGGTGCTCCACAGGGGTCACAACGTTGCCCGCCGAGTCCGAGAGACTCTCGGGTTCGTCACTTCCGCTGCGCTCGGGGAGTCGACCACGGCCGTCGGCCTCAGCCACGGCTTGCGTCTCGCTTGTCGTTGCTGGATGCAGCGCCAGGCAGCGCGAGTGCCGTCCTGCCGAACGCGCGCCCGATCCTTCGCCATGCCTCCCTCAGGCCACCCGACCTGCGGCAACCGAGGGCGGCGGTCACCGACTCTTCGTCCTCCACGTCGCGCGGCAAGACCCACGCGAAGAGAGACGCAATCCCCTCGAGGAACGCGAGCTGCGGGCTCGTCCTGCGCTCCCGCATGCGCAACAGGACCTCCTGCGCGCGGCTGCGAGGTTGCTGCGTCAACCAGTCTTCGAGCCGGTTCGGGCGGATGGGTGCCACGGCCAGAACCATGTGGCAAGGACGCTGCCTCGCCAAGGGCCATGCCCCGCCGCTCACCTGACGCATCGTCAACTTCCGCCACGAAGCGGCAACTTCTGCAACCACCACGCGCGCCCTTCACTCCACCAACAGGTCGCGGAAGCTCGCAAAGCTCATCCGAAACCGGTGCTGCTCCAGCTCCGCCTTGATGCCGTCTGCCTGCTCCACCGTCAGCACGCCTCTGCGGATGCACCCGAGCAGGATGTCGACCGTGGTGAGGAGGCGATGCGTGCCGCCGAGGCGCTCGACGATCATGCGCCTCGTCTTGCCGCCCTCGTCGGTGGCCGCGTGCCAGCCGCGGTGCAGCGCGAGCGCCAGCACGGCAGCTTCGCCGCGATCCATCACGTTGCACAGCATGCCAAACGTCTCGCACGCTGCGGGTTCGAGTATGGCCACCACCTCCAGTCCCCCGGTGGCGACGGCGCGCAGGATCCGCAGGCGCGGGATCGGCTGACGTAGTTCCTCCACCACGGGCTGCGGCAGCACGAACCGCCACAGCGGATGCAGCGCCAGCAACCCCACGCGATCAACGTTGGCGAAGTTGAGCGCCACGCACGTGTCGGTCGCCACCTGCTCGCGCAACGGA
>JBEATZ010000141.1:0-5656 GCA_041161695.1 Planctomycetota bacterium
CCGAGCCGCAGCGGCAGGAGCCGCAGCGCACGGTGGTCGACCCGCGCCGGAACAACGAGAACGCGGACGCGCCCCAGGGCGTGACCGGACGCGTGCTGCTGCCGAGCGGTTATCCGGCGCCCGGCATCGCCGTCTACCTGATGAAGAGCGCCTCGGCCGAACCGATCGAGATCTTCCTAGCTAACAAGCGCGGGCAACTGATCCCCCCCGCGGCCTCGGGCACCACGGGTGAGGACGGCATGTTCCGACTCGGCATCACCAAGGCCGGCGACACGTTCGACCTGCGCGTGGTGAGCGAACAGCACCCGGAACTGCAGCACGCACGCATCAAGCCGGCCGCCGGCGACTGGTACGACGCAGGCGACCTGCGCCTCGAGCAGGGAGCGCTCGTCACCGGCCGCGTGGTCGAGGAAGGCACCAATGCCGTGATCGCAGGCGCGCGCGTGTTCCTCAACGAAACCAACCAGACCCACTCGATGCTGGCCACGCCCGGCCGCGAGAAGGGCATCGCCGTCGAGACCGATGCCGGCGGCTACTTCCGGTTCGAGAGCGCCCCGCGCATGGCATCCGTCAACCTGATGGCCGAGGCGCAGGGCTACGCGCGCGCCGAGCGCAACAACCTGGTCGTGCAGGCAGACAAGGCCAACGACTTCGTGCTGGAGCTCGCACGCGGCATGCCCATCAGCGGCATGGTCGTGAGCAGCACCGGCCAGCCGATCCGCGGCGCCAAGGTGAGCGCACGCGGCCTCAGCGCCAAGGTGCCGCAGCTCGGCAGCACCGTGACCGAACCGGACGGCACCTTCACGTTCCCGTCGCTGCGCGAAGGTCCCTACGAGCTGACCGCGACGGCGGCCCAGTACGAGGAACGCGTCGAGAAGCCGGTGATGTCGGGCGCCAGCGACGTGAAGCTCGTGCTGGAGCAGCGCGGCATGGTGCGCATCCGGGTGCTGAGCAAGAAGGGCACCCCCGTGAAGAGCTACACGCTGTCGCTCAAGCGCTGGTTCCCCAACAACCCGATGGGCATCGGCAACGTGCCCGAGTACCGCGACGTGCGCATCACGCCCGGAGACTACGAGGGCGAGTACGCAACCGTGCGCGGCCTGCCCAGCGGCGAGTTCGTGTTCCAGGTCCTCACCACCGACCATGCGAAGACCATCACCCCGTCGTTCGTGGTGCAGGCCGGCGCGGAGCCGCCGGTGGTCGACGCGACCCTGACCCTTGGCGGCACGATCACGGGCCGCGTGGTGGACGACCGCGGCCAGCCCGTTGCCGGCGCGGCGGTGAGCACGGACTTCAACGGCGGCTTCGCCATGGACACCGAGTTCGGCCAGCTCTTCCGCCAGTTCATGCCGGAGAAGATCACCAAGAGCTCGGCAAAGACCGACGCCCAGGGCAACTACAAGCTGCCGCTGCTCGCGTTCGGCGACTACATGATCCGCGTGGCGCACCCCGACTTCTGCGAGGGGTCGGCGATGAACGTGAAGCTGGAACAGGAAGGCACCGTCGAGGTGCCGCAGCTGACCCTGATGCGTGGCACCCTCGTCGAGGGCGTTGCCACCGTCGGCGGCGTCCCGACCGGGCAGGTCAAGGTCACCATCGGCCCGCCCACCGGGGCACAGCCCGAGCTCGATGCCGAGGGCAAGCCCAAGATGGCGTTCATGGCCAATGCCGTGAGCGCGAGCGACGGGACGTTCCGCTTCACGAAACGCGTGCCTCCCGGCACCTACCAGATCCACGCCTCGAAGGCAGCGGGCGACAACAACCCCTTCGTCACCCTGCTGCAGATGAAGCAGACCGCGCGCCCGCTCACGGTGCTGCCCGGGCAGGAGAAGATCCTCCAGAACTTCGACGTGCCTGCGCAGTAACCTGTGGGGCATGCGAGCCCCCACTTCCTACTGGGACTACATCCAGGTCGAGCAGCTGCTCGACCTCCAGCACGGCATCGACGGCAGTGAGGCGAAGCTCTCCAACGACGAGGTCCGCTTCATCGTCATCCACCAGGTCGACGAGCTCTGGTTCAAGCTGGCGATCCGGGAGCTGGTGACGGCACGCGACCTGTTCCGCGCCCCGCACGTGGCCGAGACCTCGCTGTCCGGGGCCGTCGCGGCACTGCAGCGCGTGGCGGTGATCTTCGACCTCGCGGCCTCGCAGTTCCGCCTGATGGAGACGATGCGGACCCAGGACTACCTGCAGTTCCGCGACAAGCTCAACCCGGCATCGGGCTTCCAGTCCGCGCAGATGCGCGAGATCGAGATCCTGCTCGGCCTCGAGGACACGGACCGCATCCCGTTCGGCAACGAGGGCAGCTACCTCAAGGCGCTCGAGGGGCGCGACGGCGCGGCTTCCCCTGCGCTGCGCCGGGTACAGAATCGCCTGGCCGAGGGTGCGAGCCTCAAGGACGCCGTCGACCAGTGGCTCTGGCGCACGCCCATCCAGGGCAGCAGCCCGACCGATCCCGGCGACGAGGCCGTGGTGGACACGTTCGTCGAGCAGTACCTGCAGGGCCACGTCGAACTGAACCGACGCGCCATGGCGGAGATGATCGCCGTGCAGGCGCTCGGACCGGGCGACACCGAGCGCCTGCAGGCGCGCTACGCAGGCCAGTTGCAGGGCGCGCGCCGGCACCTGATGGCCGAGGACGTGACCGACCCGGCCCAGCGACGCTTCCGCAAGCGGTTGCGCGCCGCGATCCTGTTCATCGACTCCCACCGCACCCTGCCGCTCCTGAGCTGGCCGGGCCAGGTCCTCGACACACTGGTCGAGACCGAGCAGGCCATGCTCGTGTTCCGCCAGCGCCACGCGCGCATGGTCGAGCGCGTGATCGGCCGGCGCGTCGGCACCGGCGGCAGCGACGGCGTGGCCTACCTCGACCAGACCGCGCTCAAGTACCGCGTCTTCAGCGAGGCATGGGCCGCGCGCACGCTGCTGCTGCCCGAGGACCTGGTGCCCAAGGTCCCGGACCCGTCCTGGTACGGGCTCGCGAACGCCTGAGCGCTAGCCGCGCGGGCGCAGGCGGGCGTTCTCGTCGCGCGACCGGCGCTTGCTGAAGGTCAGCATCGTCCCGCGCCTGCCGTGGCGCCGGTAGCCGAGCAGGTGGAAGGCCTCCAGCACGAACCAGCGCGCGATGCGCGGGTCCACCACCAGCGTGGTGGGATCCTGCGGGTCGCGCCGCACGCCGGGCAGCCAGCGCACGATGCGGCTCAGGCGCAGCCCGCGCAGCACGCCTGCGAGCCAGCGCCACAACAGCGTGACGGGACGCCCGAGGAAGAACCCGTCGTCGCCCTGCGCCTGGTACAGCGGCAGCAGCACGCGTGCAGAGCCCCGCGCGCGCACCTCGCCCGCGCGGTCCCGCGCCAGCAGCCGGCCGCGCTCCACCAGGCTGAAGTTGGTGAAGCCCGGCTCCATGCGGAACCGGTCCTCCGGCACGATGGCATGGCGGTGGAAGATCTCCACCACCGGCGGCAGGTCGTGCGTCACGCGCTGCAGGTGCGCACGGTGCGGGGCGAGGTCCACGGCGCCCTTGCGAAGGATGCCGATGGCCTCGAGCGCGAGCCAGATCGCGGACTCGAGGTTTCCCACCGTGTCCGGGTGCATGTGCCTGCCGCCCTCGATGGCGCAGTTGACGATGCCACGGCTGCTGAACCACTCCATGCACGCGCCGTCGATGAGCTCCTCGAGGCCCAGCAGGATGGGGATGCCGAGCGCGAGCCCGATGCGGCGGTTGTCGATCGTGTCGGCCAGCACGACGAAGGGCGGCCCGTCGGCGGAACTGGTGTGGAGGTCCAGGAACACCACCGGGCCCGTGGCACTCGCGACCACCTGCTCGTAGCAGCACAGCAGTTCGCGCTGCTGCTGGTCCTCGGGCGTGTCATCGGCAGGATCCGCTGCGTGCAGTTGCTCGAGGCTGTGCGGCAGCCACTGCCTGTTGAGGTCGCGCACCAGGTACCGCGTGCCGTGCTCGAGTGCCGGCAGGTTGCCGGCGAGCGCGACGATGCGCCCGGCGATCGACGCGCCGAGTTCCTCGAGACGCGCCAGCACGCGCTGGATCGCGACCACGCCTGCAGGTTCGTTGCCGTGGATGCCGCCCTGCAGCAGCAGGGTCGGTCCCGGTTCGCCGTCGTCGCGCCGGCCCAGCTCCCGCCGGATCGCCGGTCGCGGGATGCTGGTCGTGCTCACGCGTTCGGGGCCTCGCGCAGCTGTTTCTCGAACAGCATGGCGGCGACGCGGATCAGGTCGCGCTCCGTGATGATGCCGACGAGCTGGTTGTCCTCCTCGACCACCGGCAGGCAGCTGACCTTGCTGCGCCGCATGATCTCGATGGCCTCCAGCGTGGGCGTCGTGGGCGACACCGTCACCGGGTCGAGCTTCATGATGTCCTTGACGGCGATCGGGTCGTTGGCCTGCGACCGCATGCCCTGGCCGAGGAGGCGCAACAGCGTGCGGTGCGACACGAGGCCCACGAGGCGACCCTCGTTGTCCTCGACGGGCACGTGGCGGATGTGGCGCCAGTCCATCAGGTTGGCAGCGAGGTCGACGACGTCCTCCGGGTGCACCGTGAAGACGTCTTGCGTCATGAACTGACCGACGAGCTTGTAGCTCTCGCGCCAGCCGTCGAACTCGCCGAGGTCGGCAAGTTCCCAGCGCGACACGGGGTCGCTGCCGGACTGGCGCTTCATGGTGGCCTTGACGATGGCCGCCATGCGCTGCTCGGTGGTGCCCTTGTCGCCCATGGCCGCCAGCGAGTCCGTGGTCCACCGGGAACCGGTGCGGCCCTTGGTCACGCGCTCCTCGATCACGCCGAGGTAGCGGTCGATGTCGGCGGAATCGAGCCGCGCGCTCTCGAGGCCCGCGCGCGCCTGGGGCAGCAGCACCTCGCGCACCAGTTGCTGCGCGTTGTACTCCTTGCCACCGAACCACGTGAGCGTGGCCTGCGAGCCGAGGCGCGCGGCGGCGAGGAAGTTGGACTTCGCGTCGTCGAACGACATCACCTTGCTCACGTCGGGCACGTCGTGCGAGATCGCGCTCATGAGCCCGAAGAACAGCGCGGCGTTGGCGACCTCGTCGAGCACGCTGGGCCCTGCGGGCAGCGCGCGCGCCTCGATGCGCAGGTGCGGCTTGCCGTCGAGGATGCCGTAACAGGCGCGGTTCCAGCGGTAGATCGTGCCGTTGTGCAGGCGCAGTGCCGTGAGCGCTGGCACGCCGTCGCGGTCGAGCACGGCGCCCGGGTTCTCGTCGATGTCCGTGGCGAGCATCACGCGGAAGCGCGCGATGTCCTCGCGGAAGATCTCGAGCACCGACTCGCGGATCCAGCCCTCGCCGAAGTTCACGCGCGGGCGGCGGCCTCGCGCCTGGTGCGCGCTCGAGCGCGCGTCCACCGACTGCTGGAACAACGCCACGCGCGTCTCGCGCCACAACCGCTTGCCGAGCAGCAGCGGCGAGTTGGTGGCGCACGCCAGCACCGGTGCCGTGATGGCCTGCGCGAGGTTGTAGAGCTTCGCGAACTCGCGCGGCCCGACCTGGAAGTGGACCTGGAAGCTCGTGTTGCACGACTCGAGCATGACGTTGTCGTGCGTCATCTCGAACTCGTCGACACCCTTGATGCGGAACTGGAACTCGCCGCCGCGCAGCTGCGAGATGGCGCGGTTGAGCGCCATCT
>JBEATZ010000221.1:0-3167 GCA_041161695.1 Planctomycetota bacterium
CTCCGCGACAACCCGATCCTGCTGCTGCTCGTCGGCAGCTGGATCGTTGGTGGCATCGGCAGCGCCGTGCGCAAGGCGCGCGAGCGCGCCGAGGCTGAGCGGCGTGCCGGCAGGCGCATTCCTGCGGCCTCCGCCGGGGAGGACGTGCGCACGCTGCAGGCCGAGCCTGCGCGCCCTGCCGAGGAGGATGTCGCCGAGAAGCTGCGCCGCATCCTCGGTGAGATGGAGTCGGGCGGACAGCCCGCGTCCCAGCGGATTCCTGAGCCTGCGTCGCGCCGCGAGCCACAGCCGCATTCGTTCGACGAGGACGTGGAGGAGGAGATCCGCGAGGTGACGGTCCGGGAGGAGCCGCGTGCGGTCCCGGTGCGCACTGCAGCGCCGCCGCCGCTGCCCCAGCGATCCGCGCCCACCTCCTACACGCCGCGCCCCTTCGTCCCCTCCACCCTGGGCAAGGTGCCGGTCCAGGTGCAGCCGCACGTGGGCGAGTCCATCCAGCGCCGGGCTGCGCCGGCATCGGGCGCGGTGGCTGCGACACGCCTTGGCGAACTTGGTGGGCGCGGTCCCGCCGAGACCCGGCGCCGCGTGGGCGGCAAGGGAGCGCTCGTGGACCTCAGCGACCTGCGCAGCGCCATCGTGCTGCGCGAGGTACTCGACCGTCCGCTCGCGATGCGCGAGGAGTGGGGCCGCTGAGGCCGTCGCGGCGGGCATGCGATGCCCGCCCCTGCGTCACTTCGCGCGGAGCGGAGCTGCAGGCACCTCGGGGGCGCCGCGCAGTTCCTTGCGGGCCTTGGCCCACAGTTCGGGATCGATGAGCGGGCGGTTGTCCTGCATCGCCAGTTCGAAGGCGATGTCGTAGGCCCACGTCGCGATGCGGCCGAGCTTGGCGTAGTTGATCTTCTCCGGCGTGTCCGTGGGCTGGTGGTAGTCCTTGTGGAAGCCCGTGAAGAAGAAGGCGATGGGGATGCCCTTGGCCGCGAAGTTGGCGTGGTCGCTGCGCGAGAACACGCCTTCCTCGTCGTACTCGATCTCGAAGCCGGCGACCTCGTTGCGGGCCAGCACCAGGTCGTGCAGGTCGTTGGACATCTTCCGGGTGCCCACCAGGTGCACCACGTTGGTGTTCTGCGACGCAGGCTCGTCCTTGTGCTCCTCGTCGCGGCCGATCATGTCCATCTGCAGTTCGGCCACGATGGACTCCAGCGGGACCGGCGGGTTGTCGACGAAGAACTTGGAGCCGACGAGGCCGTTCTCCTCGCCGCAGAAGCAGGTGAACACGATGCTGCGGCGCGGCTTCACCGGGTTGCTGGCGAAGGCCTTCACGACCGCCATCACGCCCGTGGTGCCCGAGCCGTCGTCGTCGGCGCCGGGATAGACCGTGTCGCCACGGCGGCCGAGGTGGTCGAGGTGGCTGCCGATCACCACGTACTGGTCGCGCAGCGCGGGGTCCGAGCCGCGCAGCACGCCATTCACGTTGAAGGCGGGGAGTTGGACCTCGCTGATCGCAACCGAGAGGTCGGCCGCCACGGCCGTGTCGACGGGCTTGCCGGCCTCGGGGAGCTTGTCTGCAGCGAATCCCGCTGCGCCCAGCAAGGCAGTCGTGTCCTCGCCGCCGAAGGCCACGTTGAGCGGGGCCAGGCGCGCGCCGGCCGCCGCCGGGTTGCCGCCGCGGCCCATGCCCGCGCGGCCGGTGAGGCCGCCGGTCACTGCATTGCCGTCGGCGAACACGATGGCGAGGGCTCCCTTGCCCTGCAGGGCATTGGTCGCGGCCAGGCGCGCGGTCGTCACGGCACCTGCAGGCGAGCCTTCCGGCATGCGCAGGTGCACGACCAGCACCTTGTCCTTCGCGTCGACGCCCTCCAGCCCCTCGAAGCGCGGCATCGAGCGCCGTCCCTCGGCGGGGGGCTTGGGCGTGTCCAGCACGAGCAGCATCACGTTCCCCTTGGCCGTGGCCGACTTGCTCACGCTGCCCGCGAGGCGCGCTGCCGGCACGCGGTGCACTTCCTTGCCGTCCTTCGAGAAGGCGATCCACGTGGCGGCCTCGTCGACCTTGGCGCCGGTCCACGGCACGCGCTGGAAGAACGTGCCGTCGTCACCCATGGGCTCGAGCCCGTGGGCCTTGAAGTGGTCGCGCACGTACTCGGCCGCCTTGCGGAAGCCTTCCTGCCCGGTGCCGCGGCCCTCGAAGTCCGGGCCGGCAAGGGTGCCGAGCCAGTTCTTCAGGTCGGCTTCGCCCACCGCGGCCGCGCCCTGGGCGCGGTCGTCGGGCAGCGTGGCCTTCTGGGCAGTGGCTGTGGCCAGCAGCGTGGCCACGGAGAGCAGGAGGAGTGCGGTTCTGGGGATGTGCATGAGGAGATGGGGGTTCTACGTCGGGCGGCTGTGGAATGCCAAAGCGACGGGTCCGCGGGCGCGTTGTTGCAGCGCTGTTGCAGGGATTCAGATCGCGGAGTTGTGGACGCCCTGGCTGTGGCCCCCTCCGCACCCCCTCGTTGTGGATCATGCGGCGACCGTCCTCCTGCCATCCAGGCTCAGCGGATGGCTGCTCACGGGGCCCCAGTCCTGTCGCCAGGAGCACACTTCCTCGTAGCTGAGGTGCCGCGGCAGGATCCCCATGTGCCACGCCGGCGTGCGGTGCACGGACTCCACGTTGGTCCGACGCCGTACGAAGTTGCGGTAGACCTGCAGCAAGGCCAGCTGCGTCTTCAGGAATTGGCCCTTCTTGCTCACGCACCAACTGCGCCGGTGCAGCCGTGAGCCGATGTCCCGCAGCCGCGCGAAGGTGTGGTTGATGGGGAACAGCGGATTGAACTCGTCGCGCCTGGCGGTGCCCGGCGTCGTCCGATGGTCGATCCGATCGCCGAAGACCTTCTTCACCAAGGCCGCGTACATCTCCTTCTCGTCGGTGAGCAGCACGGCGTTCCCGCCCTGCAGGCGCTCGGCAAAGCGCTTCAGTACGCCGCGCATCGCCGCCCGACTCAGGTCCTTGCGCTTGCCGTGCTTGCGCTCGTGGGCGTCCTGTTTGCGTCGGCGTGGACTGCCCTTGCGTGCGAGCCTCCGGATCGGCGCCACGTCGTGCTCGACGATCAAGCCGCTGCGCTGGTCGACGATCACCGGGACGGTGAGCGTCTGGATGCTGTCGGTCTCGAAAGTCTCCAACTCGTCCATGACCACCG
>JBEATZ010000230.1:0-5507 GCA_041161695.1 Planctomycetota bacterium
CGCCCGCGGCGGCCGTCGTTGCAGCCGTGGACGCGCGCTACGCGTGCGAGGGCCTGGTGCTGGGCCCGGCTGAGGTGCAGGCCGAACTGCAGCTCACGGCGGGCCAGCGCCTGCGCGGGCGCGCGGTGCTCGCCGACGACCAGCCTGCTGCAGGCGCCGTCGTCACGCTGCGCGACCCGGGCGGCAGGCTGCTGCCGCGCGAACGCACGGCGCGAGCCGATGCCGGCGGCTGGTTCGAGTTCACGGGCCTCCCGGGCGGCAGGCAACTCGTGCTGTTCGCCCAGCAGCAGCGCGGCGGCAGGACGTGGTCCGGCAAGCTGGTGCGCGCCGTGGCCGACGAGGGCACGTGGACGATCGAGCTGCGCGACGAGGACCCGGTGCTGCCGGGCCACGGGAAGTAGCCCGGCACCGGGGACTCACTGGGCCGCGGGACGCTGCACCGGGTGCCCGGCATCGGGCCAGCGGTGCGGGACGCGGCGCAACCGCGCGAGGTCATAGCCCTGCCGGCCGAGTTCGGCCTCGAGCTGGGCGAGTTGCTGCGGATCCAGGTCGGGCCTGCGCGCCATGATCCAGGCGTAGTCCCTGCGCGTGCGCGCGATGATCGTGGTCTGGTACTCCGGATCGAGCCAGGTGATGAGGTACTCGAAGCGCAGCGGCCAGAAGAACTGCATGCCCCACGTGGCGTTGGTGGCGGTGTCGCGCACCACGCCGTTGGGCTCCATCACCACGACGTCGCCCTCGAAGCCGCCGTCGCGGAACGCATAGGTTGTCGCGATCGTGCCGTCATCCTCCAGGCGGTAGGACTCGACGGCATTGTGCGCCTCGGCCTCGGCGCCGGCCGGGATGTGGGCAACCACGTACCAGTCGCCCATGAAGCGCGGCAGGTCGACGGACGGCACCGTGGGCAGCGGCGGATGCGACGCGCAGGAGGCGAGGAAGGCCCCGATCGCGCACAATCCGCCCTTGCGGCGCGCGGCGCTCACCGGGCGCCCCCGAGCAGTGCCTTGCGCAGGTCCGCCGTCGGCGGCTTGTCGCCGAGGTACAGCTTCACGAACAGCACGCGGAACGCCTCGCAGGGGATCGCTGCGACCTCCTTGCCGTTGCGCAGCACCTTCGTGCCCGCCTCGGGGACGAGGAGGAAGGTGTAGGCATCGCCTTCCTTGACCGGCTCCATGGCGTCGCACAGGACCTTCAGCGAGGCCTCGTGCTTCGGCAGGTCCTTGCCGGTGTTCACCTTCACCGAGGCGCTGTAGGCCTCGCGCAGTTGGGCCGCCGTGAGCTCGCGGCAGAACTCGAGGTGGATGGCCATCGGCTGGTCGGCAGCGAGGGCCTTGGCCACGGTCTCCGGCTTGGTCTCGACGAACAGGGCTGCGTGGTAGAGGTCGATGCCGAAGATGCCCCACTCACAGAGGCCCGCGCCGTTGCGGACGAGCTTCTGCTCCTGCAGGGTGACCTCGGCGGGGAAGGTGCCGTCCTTCGCCCGGGTGATCTTCGTCTCCACCGGGCGAGACTCCGCACGGTCACCGCCCTTGGGGTCCGAACCGGCCTGGCCGGGGAGGAGCCCTGCCCCGACCAGCGAGAGGGCGATGGCAAGGAGCTTGGCGGAGGTGGATCGTGGCATGGTGGATGGATCGCCCGACACGGCCCGGCGGATGCACGCCGGGCCGGTCCGGGACCGTCAGCGGTTCGCCTGCTTGAGCTGTCGGAACACCTCGCTGTCGGTGGACAGCACGAGCCGCGACCCGTCCCCCAGCACGCTGCGGAGGGTCTCCAGGGACTTGAGGAAGCCGTAGTACTCCCTCGCCTCGGCGTTCTGGTTGAAGGCCTCGGCGTAGATCCTGGTCGCCTCGGCATCGGCGCTGCCGCGCGTCTCCTGGACGGTGCGGTAGGCCTTGGACTCGATCTCGCGCAGGTCGCGTTCCTTGCGGCCGAGGATGCGCGCTGCCTCGCCCTCGCCCTCCGAGCGGAACCGCTGGGCGATCTGCGCACGCTCGCTGATCATGCGCTGGTGGATGCGAGTCAGCACGTCGGCGTTGTAGTTGACGCGCTTGATGCGCACGTCCATCAGCTCGATGCCGAGCGACTCCAGCTTGGGCTTCGCGGCAGCGAGGATGTCCTTCTCGATCTGCTGGCGGCCGCGCCTCGCGACCTGCATGTTGGACTGGCCGGAGCCGCGGTCGTTCACCTCCACCGGCAGTACCCGCTTCACGTCGTTGCGGACGATCTCGATGAGTTCGTTGGACGCGACGGCCGTGCGCACCTCGCTGCCGATGATGTCGTCGAGCCGCGACTGGGCCGAGCGCTCGTCGCGCAGCGAGACGAAGTACTTCGCCGGGTCGGCGATGCGCCAGCGGGCGAAGGTGTCGACCTCGATGAAGGTCTTCTCCTTGGTGGGCATCTGCACGGGCGGACCGTCCCACTCCAGCAGGCGCTTCTCCAGCCGGTTGACCTTCTGGATGAACGGCAGCTTGAAGTGCAGGCCCGGCTCGGTGACCGGATCCCCCACCTGCCTCCCGAACTCGGTGCGGATCACCACGTCCGTCTCGCCGACCGTGTAGAAGGCGCCGCCGAACAGCAGCAGCAGGAAGATCGCGATGGCGACCACGAACAGTTTCTTGATGTTCACTTGCGCACCTCCCCCGCAGCCGGCTGCAGCACGGGAAGCAGCTGGGTCACCCGCTCGTCGACGATCCACTTGTCCTTCACGGCAGGCAGCACCTCGGCCATGGTCTCGAGGTACAACCGCGTGCGCGTGACCTCGGGCGCCTTGACGTACTCGGCGAGCACGGACTGGAACGCAGAGGCATCACCCAGCGCCTCGTTGACGCGCTTGAGCTTGTAGCCCTCGGCCTCGCTGATCTTCTGCGCGGCCTCGCCCTGCGCGCGCGGCACGACCTTGTTGTACTCGCCGTTGGCGACGTTGATCATGTTCTCGCGGTCCTGCTGGGCCTTGTTGACCTCGTTGAACGAGGCCTGCACCGGCTCCGGCGGGTTGACGTTCTTGAGCTGCAGCAGGTCGATCCCGACGCCGAGTTGGTACAGGGCCGCGAGTTCGCGCAGCCGCAGCAACGCAGCGGCCTCGATCTCCTGGCGGCCCACGGTGATGACCTCGTCCACCGTGCGGTCGCCCACGACCTCGCGCATCACGGCCTCGCTCAGGTCGCGCAGGGTCCAGCCCGGCTCGCGCGTGTGGAACAGCCACAGCCGGGGGTCGGAGACGTGGTACTGCACCACCCACTCGACCATCGCGGCATTCAGGTCGCCCGTGACCATCGACTTCTCGCGCAGCGGGTCCTCGCCCACCTGGTCGGGGTTGGAGTAGTCGCGGCTGCCGAAGCCGAACTCGAGCTTGAGCTGGCGGCGGATCGGCACGATCGAGACCGTGTCGATGCCGAACGGCATGCGGAAGTGCGGCCCCGGCTCCTCGATGCCGGCGAACGCGCCGAAGCGCTGCACCACGCCCACCGATTCCGCGGGCACGGTGTAGAAGGTGGTGAAGGCGACGATGGGAAGCAGGGCGAGCGGGAGGAGCAGGCGCAGGCTCTTCGCCAGCGCCTCTGCCGGGGGCTTCCGGTCCCCGAGGACGATCGTGGGTCTGGTCATGGGTGGATTGTGCGCGGGGCTGGGTCGCGCAACACGCGGAATCAACCCCCCGTCCCCGGTCGTGGACACGATGGCAGCGCCGGGGCGCGCTTCGGGTAGTCTCTGGCCGTCCCGAGAGGATCCCCCATGAACCGGACCCTGCGCGCCCGTCCCTTCGGTCCCCTCCTCGCTGCTGCCTGCATGCTGGGCATGCAGGCGCCGGCCCTCGCCCAGGCCCCCGTCGAACCGACCACCTGGGAAGAGGCGCTGGCCCGCTACCGCGAGGTCATGAAGCGGCTCCCCTTCCGGTACCACACGCAGGGACGCGACTCCCTCGCGAAGACGCGCCGGCCCGAGGCCTTCGAACTGCTCAAGGCCGACTACCAGGGATCGAAGGAGTATCCCGAGTACGCGAAGTACACCGTGGCCAGCATGCTGGGCCGCGAGTTCGGGGCACCGGAGTTCACGGCTCCCCTCGCGCTGCTGCGCGCGTCCTGCGACAAGCCGGCGGACGCATGGCTCTGGGTGCTCACGCTGCGCAACCAGGCCCGCAACGGCGGCGGCGCCGACGTGCTGGAGGTGGCCACCCGCGCCAAGACCCCGCTGCAGCGCGCCTGCGGCATCCTGGCGCTCGGCATGGCCCAGTCCGACCAGCTCACCGGCGCGATCGTGCAGACCTGCGCGGAGTTCCCCAAGAAGGAGAAGGAGGCGGACCGGATCGTGCTGCTCGGCGCGATGACCGGCGCGATCCACGAGAACGCCAAGCGCGTCAACGACGAGAAGTTCCGCGAGGGGCTGCGCGCCTACATCTCGCTGCTGGGCGAGGACATCGCCCTCACCGAGACCATGAAGGTGCAGGTCGCGCGCCTGCTGCAGCCGCTGCTCAACGCTCCTGCCGCCTTCATGGATCCCGCTTCGTGGCTCGCCCTGCTGGAGCGCGGCGACGTGAAGGCGCCTGCCGCAGGGCGCACCGTGGTGAAGCCCAGCTTCTTCGGCATCGAGAGCGACGGCGAACGCATCTGCTACGTGCTCGACCTCTCCGACTCCATGTGCAGGGAGATCGCGCCCAACGTGAAGCCCAGCGGACCGGTCACCGGCCCGAAGCAGAAGAAGCCCAAGGGCGTGATGCCGGACGAGAGCGACCTGCCGTGGGCCATCATCCGCACCCGCTGGGACCTCGCGCGCGAGCAGCTCAAGATCTCCCTGCAGCGCCTCTCGGGTGAGAAGTACTTCAGCATCGTCTGGTTCGGCGACAGCAGCGGCAGCTTCGACTCGACCAAGGGGATGGTGCGCGCCACCAAGGCCAACGTCGCCAAGGCGATCGCCGAACTCGACTCCATCAAGCCGGACAAGCCGGACCCGGTGAAGGCACCCGATGGCGTGCTGCGCGGCAAGACCAACATGCACTCGGGGCTGCGCCGCGCGTTCGGCCTCGCCGGCAAGGGCACGATCGAGGAAGGCGCCTACGTCGACCCCAGCACCCTCAAGGAAGGGTGCGACACGATCTTCCTGCTCTCGGACGGGGCACCCTCGTGGGACGACTTCGAGGTCCGCGACAAGGACTACGGAGAGGACCAGGTCGTCGTCGACACCGAGTACGGCGCGGCGGCGGCGCGCACGGAGATGCTCGTGTACCACGGCCCGTACGTCCTCGACGACTGGCTCGTGGACGACGTGATCCGCATGAACACCTTCCGACGGGCGCGCATCCACTGCATTGGCTTCGGCGAGGCCAAGATGCAGTTGCTCGACCGGATCGCGAAGTCGTGCGGTGGCCAGGTCTACTCGGTGGGCGCGCCCAAGCCCCAGCAACCGGCACCGGGCCAGCCGGGCGGCGCCGCTCCCGGGAGCGCTCCGCCAGGTGTCCGCCCCAAGTGAGGACGGCGACCGCGGGGCATCGACCTGCGGTCAGTACAGCAGCGTGG
>JBEATZ010000241.1:0-3309 GCA_041161695.1 Planctomycetota bacterium
GTTCAGACGCAGGCAAGTATGCCTCGGTTCCGGAGCCGGGACGTTGGCGGTTCAAATTCCTCCGCGTGGTTACGCCTCGCCGTGGGGTGACCCGTCAAGTCTTGCAGGTGTCGACTCGCCTGCCAGCAGGCAACGCAGGTCCCAGCAGATCCGGCCCGTGAGGCCCCAGACCAGTTCCCCGGCGTGGGGGAAGTGCGGGCTCTCGGGGTGCTGCCGCCCGTCCGGGCCGGGCGCGGGCCTGCGGTGCTCCCAGCGCGATGCCTCCGCGAGCAGGCTCCACGGCAGCGCGAGCAGGCGTGCGATCTCGCGGGAGTCGGGGCGCAACTGTGCCGGATCGGGGATGCGCCCCACGAAGGCATGCACGCGGAAACCCGAGGAACTGGTCCTGCTCGGCAACCCCGCGAGCACCCGAACGCCTGCCGCGGGCATCCCGAGTTCCTCCTCGACCTCGCGCAGCATGGTCTCTCGGGGACCCTCGCCGGGTTCGGCGCCGCCGCCCGGAAACGCCACCTGCCCGGCGTGGCTGCGCAGGTCGTCGCGGCGCACCACGAACAGCAGCCAGTCCTCGCCGTTGCGCTCGAACACGGGCGCCAGCACGGCAGCGAGGCGCTGGGTGGTGCGATCCCAGGCAGCGGGCGGTGGCGGCAGGCGCTGCAGCAGGGCTTCGTCGTCGATCCTCACCCTCGCACCTGGAGCACGATCACCTTGAGGTAACGGGTCTCCGGGCACTCGAGGGCGAAGGGATGGTCGGGGCCCGCACCGCGGTGGGCGAGCACGCGCAGGTCGCGGCGCGCCTGCGTGGCCCCGTCCGCGATGGTGCGCAGGAAGGATTCCTCCGAGACGGTGCCCGAGCACGAGCACGTGACCAGCAGCCCGCCCGGCGGCAGCTTCTCGATCGCGAGGCGGTTGAGGTCGCGGTAGCGAGCGAGTCCCTGCTCCAGTTCGTCCTTCGAGCGGACCCACTTGGGCGGGTCGAGCACGATGAGGTCGCGGGAACCGGGTTCGAGTTCGCGCAGCAGGTCGAAGGCATCGGCGTGCACGACGTCGGCGCGCAGTTTGTTGCGCGAGAGGTTGGCCCGGGTCTGTTCGACTGCCGCCTCGTCGAGGTCGGCGGCGAGCACGGAGCGCGCCTTCCCCACGAGCGCGTTCATGGCGAAGCCGCCCGCGTTGCAGCAGAGGTCGAGCACGCTGCGGCCCTTCGCGAGCGAACGCACGTACATGCGGTTGTCGCGCTGGTCGGCGAAGAACCCGGTCTTGTGGCCGCCGCCCGCCTGCACGGCGTACCTGAGGCCGTGCTCGGTCACCTCGACGGCCACCGGGCTCGGACGCGGCACGCGTTCCATGCCCTCGCGCTTCGCCGCGTCCTCGTCCTGCTGCAGCAGCAACCGCGCGCCGCGGTGGTGCTGGAGGATCCACTCGCCGAGGGGCTCGAGGACCTTCTGCATGCCCAGCGTGCTCAGTTGCGCGACATAGGCGTCGCCGAGGCGGTCGAGCACGAGGCCGGGGAAGCCATCGCCCTCGGCATGGACCACGCGGTAGGCATTGGTGACGTCTGGCAGGCCCAGCACCTGCTCGCGCAGGTGGAATGCGGCCGTGAGCGCCCGCACGAAGTGGGCTGATGCATCCTCGACGATGCCCGGGCTGAAGATGCGCAGCGCGAGTTCACTGCGCGGGTTGTAGAAGCCGGTGCCGATGACCCTGCCGTCCCGGTCGACGGCGCGCACGATGCCACCTGCAGGCAGCGCACGCTCGGGCTTGCGGATCATCTTCCGGTAGAACCAGGGATGCCTGCCGCGCACGCGAACCTGGATCACGACTTCGGGGATGCTCATGCAGTCGGCGGGTGCGGGACCTGGTGGTGCTGCCTCGTGACGGGACGGTGTCCCAAACCGGGAACCGTGCTCGCCGACTTTCGGGCATTCGCACCGAAATGGGTAGTCTTGCGTGACACAAACGGTCCATCCATGTCCGGCAGCCTGACATCTTCTCGTGGTCATGCGGTTGCGTCTCCTGGCTCCGAGCGCAGGAGGGACGCGACGCCGATGTTCTGCCGCTACACCCTCTTCGGCGGCAGGCGCGGATCCGACGTGCCGAACACGTTCTCCGACTTCCACGGTCCGAGCATCCTCGCCATGGCGCTCGGCATCGTTGCGCTCAACGTGCTGGATGCCGTGTTCACGCTGTTGTTCCTCACCCACGGCGGCAAGGAGCTCAACCCCATCGTCGACCAGGTGCTGGGATTCGGCCCACTGCCGTTCCTGGTGCTCAAGTCGCTGGGCGTTGGGATCTGCACCGGCTTCCTCGTGCTGACCCGCAACTTCCGCATGGCCCGCATCGGCATGGTGGTGGTGCTGGTGGGTTATGCGGCCCTGCTGGCCTGGCACTTCCACCTGCTCGACCTCTTCCACGCTGGAACGTCCCACGCCGCCGGGTGATAACGATGCCGCGTGTGCGGCATCCTCGCGGTCCGGATCGATTGGCTGCAAACGGCCCATGGCGCCGTCGAGGCACCCGTCGAGCGGGCCATGGCGGCGATTCGCCCTCGCGGGCCCGATGGCGTGCGGTGGATCCGTCACGGCAGCTGGATCCTCGGCTGTGCACGCCTTGCCATCAGTGAGCCCCGTTCCTCGCAGCCCGTGGTGCTGCGCGGCGGCCGCTGGGCCGGTGCCTTCAACGGGGCGGTGACGAATGCCCGCGAGGCATGGCGCGCGCTGCGCCCGGCGCTCGCGCAGCGGGCAAGGCTCCCCAACGATGCCTGGCTGGCGCTGCTCGCTGCGGCGAGGGGTGAAGGCGCTGCGCCGCCCGTCGAGTTCCACGGTCACGGCTGCGCGCTCGTCGTCGATGCCGAGGCGGACCGCATGCACGTGCTCGCAGATCCACTCGGCGAGAAACCGTTGTTCACGGCCGTGTGCAGCGGCCTCGTCGTCGCGGTGGCCTCGACTCCTGCCGCACTGCAGGCGCTCGGTTTCACGACTCCCCTCGACGGCTGGCGGGGCAGCACCCACTGGACGCGCGGCAGCGGCTTTCCCGCAAACACCGCACACGATGGCATCCGCACGTGGGATCGCGCCATGGTGTGCGCGAGGCTGGTCGCGGGTCGCGTCGTCGGCACGAACCGACCGGCTGTGTCTGCGGCACCG
The DNA here is from genome assembly GCA_041161695.1 of Planctomycetota bacterium. GTDB lineage: Bacteria > Planctomycetota > UBA1135 > UBA1135 > UBA2386 > JBEATZ01. The sequence continues at coordinate 3,141 of JBEATZ010000241.1, forward strand.
GCGGCGAGCCTGCGCGAGGTCGTGGGCGCTGCGGTGCGCAGGTGCGCCACGGCGGACGTGCCCGTTGGATTCGCGCTCTCGGGCGGGCTCGACAGCTCGATCCTCGCTGCGGCCCTCGCACGCGAGGGGCGCGCCCTCGATGCGTTCCACTTCCATGCGGCAGGCGAGC
>JBEATZ010000279.1:0-3491 GCA_041161695.1 Planctomycetota bacterium
CCAGCGCGTGCTCTATCAGCGCGCCGTCGAGCACCTGGGCTCGACGGCCGTGATCCCAGACGAGGAGGTGCGCGCGGTGCTGCCGCTGCAGGCCTTCAACCTCCCGGACGGCACGCGGCTGCTGCAGGACAACACCGAGGCCGCCTTCGCCACGGCCATGACCTACGACGACGCGTACTACCGCGTGCGCCACCCGTGGCTGCTCGCCGGCCACGTGGACTGGGTCGGACGCTCGTTGTTCGGTTCGCCGCTGGGCACGTACACCTTCGACGAGGAGGCCGCCCGGTCGCCCGGCACGGTGGCGGGCGGCATCGATGCCGAGCGCGAGGCGATGGAGCGGCTCGGCAAGGCCGGTCTCGCCGGCGCGCGCGCCTACCTGCGCTGGCTCTGCGAGCGCCGCGAGGACCCGCCGTGGACGCGCGCCTTCGTCGAGGAGGTGGGCATGATCCCCGCGGGCGCGGTGGTGAAGTGCACGTTCGTGCACGAGTACCTCGTCGAACGCGAACTGTTTGCCGGCCTGCTGGCGGCGCCCAGGGACGCGGTTCCGTTCCAGGATGCGGTGGCCGCGGCAACCGTGGAGCCGTGGGATCGCTTCGAGGAGACGTGGCGGACGTGGATGCTCGGCGGCGCCGCGCCCGGGGTGCTGCAGCGCCTTGCCGGCGCAGCCGTCGACGCGCTCACCGAAGACGAGGCACGCGGGCTCGCGCACCTCAACCGGATCCGCGAGCGCGCCCACGCCGTGCAGCGCTACCGCTCGCCCAAGCCGCCGGCCGTCACGTTCGAGCGTTCGCTCGCCGACGCGGCGCGCCTGCACGCGAAGTACCTGCAGCTCAATCCCGACCAGAGCGGCGCCTGGCCCGATGCGCACGAAGAGTACGTGGACCGGCCCGGCTTCACGCCCGAGGGTTCGTTCGCGGGCCTGCACTCCGTGATCGCGGGGGCCGACAACTCGGTGGCCGCGATCGACGGGTGGATGGGCACCTTCTACCACCGGTTGCCGCTCACGGACCCCGGCCTGCTGCGCACGGGCTTCGCCATCGACGGCGGCATCGCGGTGCTCGACGCGGGGTCGATCTGCATGCCCACCAACACGCATGCGTTGTTCGCGCTGTGGCCGCCGCCCGGCGGCACCGACGTGCCGCTGCGCTTCCATCCGGAGATGCCCAACCCGGTGCCAGGCGAGGACCAGTCGCAGTGGGGGTACCCGGTCACGTTCCAGCACCACCTGCAGCCGCCGCACGATCCCGCCGGCGTGCGCATGACGCTGCGCCTCGGCGACGCGCAGGGTTCGGTCGTCGACTGCTGGTACTCCACGCCCGTCGCGCCCACCAACCCCGAGCTCTCGCCCGCGGACTCGTACTGCCTGATCCCCAAGGCCGCGCTCGCGCCGAAGGCCGCCTACACGGTGGTGGTGGAGATGCCCGGCCGCGATCCGCTCAGCTGGTCGTTCCGCACCGGCGGGTGAGGCGCGCCTAGGCTTCCTGCGCGGTGTCCGCGGGGTTGCCGGCGAAGAGCCAGACCTGGTTCTTGCCGCGGCGCTTGGCTTCCTGCAGCGCCTTGTTGGCGTTGCGCTTGATGAGCTCCGGCGAACTCGGTGCGCGCCCGTCGTAGCTGTCGATGCCGATCGAGACCGTGACCTGCATCGAGTAGCCCTTCGACTGCACGGTCGTGCCCGAGATGCGCTGGCGGATGCGCATGGCCGTCTGCACGGCCTCGGCAGGGCTGGTCTGCGGCAGCAGCACGCAGAACTCGTCGCCGCCGCAGCGCGCCGGGTAGTCGGTCTCGCGCAAGGTTTCGCGCAGCAGCCTGCCCACGTGCCGCAGCACCTCGTCGCCGAAGGCATACTCGGTCGTGTCGTTGACGCCCTTGAAGTTGTCCACGTCGACGAGCAGCAGCGACAGCGTGTTGTGGTGGCGCTGGGCGCGCTTGAACTCCATGGTGAAGATGCGGCCGAAGTACAGCTCGCTCATCAGCCCGGTCTTGAAGTCCATGCTGACCTGACCCTCGAGCCGCTGCGTGCGGGCCTGCAGGTCGCGCAAGCGGCGCCGGTGCTGGACGGCGAGTTCGATGCGCTGCACGGCCTCGGCCGGGTCCCAGGGCTGGAAGAGGAAGTCGCGCAGCGCCAGCTTCGCCGAGGCCGCCACCTTGAGGCTCTGCGGGCCGTCGAGCAGGAAGATCACCGGGATCGGGTCCTGCGGCTGCTGCAGCGCCTCCAACTGTTCGATCTCGAGCCCGCCGGCCACGAGGGCGAGGGGGGAGAGCAGCACCACCTCGGGGCGCGTGCGCTGGAGCAGGCGCAGGCTCGAGGCCAGGCTGGTGGATGCCTCCACCTGGAAGCCGCCGCGGCGGAGGGCGGCCTCGAGGCCCTGCAGGTCCGCGCCAGAATGGTTGAGCACCGCCACCACCGGGCAGGCGCTCGCCAACTGGGGTTCCATGGGGGGCGGGGTCTCGGTCACGGGCGCATCATGCGGTCCGGCCGTACCTTTGGAAGGCCCCGTCCCCGCGGGCCGGGCCCGGTCCGCCGCAACGGCGCGGTGGCAGCGGGAGGGGCCGCGGACGGCCCTGGCCGCCCGAGGGTCGTTTGCGGCGCGAACTTGCGCTTGAACTTGTCAGGGGGCTCCGTAGACTCCTCGCCCCTTCTTCTCCGTACCCAGCCCCGTTTCGTTCTCAGGAGTCACCCCCCAAGTGCCGCTCGTTACCGCCCAGGAGTTGATCGACGCAGGCGTCCACTACGGCCACCAGGCCAGCCGGTGGAACCCCAAGATGAAGCCGTTCATCCACGGCACGCGTCACAAGATCCACATCATCAACCTCGAGGAGACGATTCGCGGCCTCTACCGCGCGACGCACTTCCTCCGCCAACTGGCCGCAACCGGTGCGCAGGTGCTGTTCCTCGGCACGAAGCGCCAGATCCGGCCCGTGGTCGAGACCGAGGCCAAGCGCTGCGGCATGCCTTCGGTGACCGAGCGCTGGATCGGCGGCACCTTGAGCAACTTCGCCACCGTGCGCGAGCGCCTCACGCGGCTCATCGAGCTCGAGACCATGGAGACCCAGGGTGTGCTGGAGAAGCACAAGAAGAAGGCCCAGTCGACCATGCGCCGCGAGATGAAGAAGATCCGCCGCAACCTCGAGGGCGTGCGCGAGCTGAACGGCCTGCCGGGCGCCATCATCGTGGTGGACCCGCGCCGCGAGGACAACGCCGTGCGCGAGGCTGCCCGCATGAACGTGCCCGTGATCTGCATCCTCGACACGGACTGCGATCCTGACTACGCCGACATCGTCATCCCCGCCAACGACGACGCGATGAGCTCCGTGCAGCTCATCATGACCCGGCTCACCGACGCCATCGCCGAGGGCCGCAAGCTCTGCGACGAGGGCACGCTCCGCGACGCCCAGCGCGCCGCTGGCGTTGCCCCCCGCGCCCGCGCCCCAACCGGCCGTCGCGTGGGTGGCGATGGTCCGCCGCGGGGTGGCGGGTTGCGGCGCGGGCG
>JBEATZ010000288.1:0-3049 GCA_041161695.1 Planctomycetota bacterium
TGCGGAACCAGTCCGCCTCGGTGCCGAACCCGAACCAGTCCGGCGCGACCCAGAAGCGCGCGGTGCGCACGGTGCCGTCGACGATGGCGCTCGTGGTCACGGGGACGAGCCGTCCGAGGAAAGCCGGCACGTTGCCGCGCTCGAACTCCTGCCAGAGCACCACCTCGCGGTCGGCGAGCGCGAGCCCGTCGATGCGCGTGCGCAGCTGCGTGCCGCCGTCGCGCACTTCGTTTGCCACAGGCAGTTCGATCACGGCGCGTGGTGCATCGGGCGCCGCGCACGCAGCGGCGGCGAGCGCCATGGCAAGCAGCGCCGTCGCGCGCATCGCATGTGCCTCACACCGCATCGTGCGGCAGCGTGCCGTGGGAGGCACGCAGGTAGCCGAAGGGCGTCAGGTGCAGGAAGTTGGCCACGCGCGAGGTGTAGACGTCCGCATGGCGCTCGATCTGGCGCGCAAGCCGGCTCTTGTCGTTGCCGGCGCGCATGAGCGGACCCCAGCGCGGGTTGCCGATCTCGCCGGCCTTCCGTGCGAGCGCTGCAAGTTCGTGGTCGAGGGCCTCGCCCACCTGCCGCAGCATCCGCAACCGTTCGGTGATGGCCGCAGCGCTGGCGGGAGCACCCGGAGGCAGCGGGAGGTCGTGGTCCATGCGCTGCAGGGTGAGGCGCAGTAGCGCCTGTTCGCGGTCCATGTGCGCCTTCTGTTCCGCGGCCTGGAACAACAGCTGCTGATCGGGCGCGAAGCGGTGCTCCTGTGCGATCTCGTCCTCGAGCTCGCGCAGGATCAGTGCCGTGCGCCAGCGCCGGATCGAGCTCGACACGTGCACGTCGGCGTACACGTGGTCGCCCACGTAGAGGATGTCCTCGCCGCCCACGCCCAGCCACTCCTGGACCATCTGCGCGTTGGTGCCGCGGTAGCAGCCGCCGGTCCGGAGCGGACCCTCGTGCGGCGCCTCGGTGCCCTTGTCGTCGACGATGCGGAATGCAGGCGCGTTCTCCTCGAAGAACCTCGGCTTCTTCGCCTGCACGATCACGAGGTCGAAGAGATCGCGCCACGTGCCCTTCGGCAGGTGCCTGTCGATGGCGTGCCGCATCATCGGCACCGTGTAGTGCCACTCGGAGTTGGTGGCGAGGAACAGTTTCTTGCCCGCGTGCTTCAGGTCGAGCAGCGTGTGCACGAGGTGGGGGTCCTCGACGAGGAACCGGTCCGGGTCCGCGACCACCTCGGCCTTGAGCTCGCCCTCGAGGTGGGCGGCGTCCATGGCCTTGCTGACCATGCGGTACAACTGCTCGTAGGTCGGGTTGCCGGTCAGCTTCCCTGCATCGCGCAGTTCGACCATCTGCGCGTAGAGGCATGCCTCGGACAGCGAGAACAGCGTGTTGAGGAACACCCAGCGCGGCGCGCTCAGGCTCACCCAGACCTGGCTGTAGGCCCGCCGCTGCGCGTCGTGCTCCATCATCTTCATGCCATGCGCCGCGCGGGTGACGTAGCCGAAGCGGTTGGCCTTGACGATGTTGCCCAGTTCGAGGTCGACGATGAGGCCGCGCGTGAACGCATGCGGGTCGAACCTCAGGTCCTGCACGGGGTGTCCCTGCTCCGCGAGGCGGCCCTTCACGTGTCCGTAGGCACACGCCTCCCACTGCTCGACGTCGTAGTGGACCAGCGTGTAGTCCATGTCGAAGCCCACGGCCTTGATCGCCCTCATGTTGAGGGTGCGGTTGCAGTAGATGCGGTGCTCGGGCGCGGGCGCGAAGTCGGGCCGTACGGCTTCCATGCGGTTGTCTTAGCGGTCCGGCGTCAGGATGCACGCGAATGCGACAACGCCTGTACGCGCGTGGGGCGCAGGTGCGGCTAGGATCCCGCCCGCGCCCACGTCCCGCGGCGCCACCACCAGGAGTCCCATGCACGAACTTCGCGCAGTTGCCTGCATTGCCGCCCTTGCCGGCGCCCTTGTCTGCCAGACCAACACGGTTGCAGGCCTCGACGGCAGCCTCACCAACTCCACCAGCCCGACGCAGTTCGGCCGCCGCGGCACCTATCCCAACGGCGAGACCGGCATGTCGTACAGCTACACGATGTGCAACCCGGGTCGCGTGGCGATCCCGTGGAACGCGCCCATGAACCCCGACCATCCCATGTTCGCGTACATGGTGGTGCGCGAGTCGAACGGCCGCATGGAACAGATCACCAGCCCGGCCACGACCTACGTGAAGCACTCGTTCTCGGCAGCGAACACCGCCAGCACCTGCGGCGGCACCTGCACCACGACTGGCACGGGCTTGCGCGTCAACTGCACGGACACCTACGGCGCATCGACCAACGCCAACCGCTTCTACCTCGGCCCGGCAGACGAAATCGACCCGTGGACCGGCATCTGGAACCCGGTGGGTTCCTACTTCGACCGCGGCGACCCCGACGTGGGTTTCCCCGCCAATGCCGACGGCGCGCGCAGCCTCTCCAGCACGCAGACGGCGGCGATGGACACCGTGAAGAACCGCGTCACGCTGCGCGACCAGGACCTGCTGGTGCCCGGCAGGTTGTTCTACTGCATGCACATCGTCGTGCGCGGTGAGTCGGGCGACCTGCACTTCAACAACTTCGCGCACCGCCAGGTGACGGCCACGTGGAACGGCTCGACGGCCTGGACCTTCGCCAACACCGGCGTGCCGTTCACGCAGGGCACCGTGCTGCAGCAGTGGGCGGGCTCGACGCTCGCCTACGCGCGCAACGGCAACGACGACGGCCACTTCTTCGTCGCGGTCAAGGTGACGCAGAACCCCAACGGCACGTGGCACTACGAGTACGCGGTCCAGAACTTCGACAACCACCGCGGCGGCGCGTCGCTGCGCATCCCCGTCGACCCGTCGGTGACCATCGCCAACGTTGGCTTCCGCGACACCGACCTCAACCCCGCCAACGAGTGGCCGTGGTTCCGGCAGGGCGGCGAACTGGTGTTCGGCGCGGCCGCGAACAACCCGCTCAACTGGAACAACCTGTTCAACTTCTGGTTCGACTCGGACGCGCCGCCTGCGGCCGGCGCCGTGGCCATCG
>JBEATZ010000321.1:0-15266 GCA_041161695.1 Planctomycetota bacterium
CTCGCGGGCGGCTACCGACTCGTCGACTGGCGCGGCTACCGCGGCTACCAGCCCGGCGAGAACGTGGTCGAGCTGTTCGTCATGGGTGCGCTGGTGCCCGAGGCGATCGGGGCGGCCGAACTGCTGCTCGACCGCGGCGTCTACGCCAACGTCACCGTGGTCACCTCGCCCGACCTGCTGTGCGGCGAACTGGGCCGCAAGGACGACTTCCGCCACCTGCGCGAGACCCTGGGCGTGGACGGCAGGCTGCACCTGCGCCCGGCTGGTGCGAAGTCAGGGGCCCTCGCCCCTGCCGACGCGATCGACCTGGCCGGCCGCCGCGTGCCGATCGTCTCGGTGCACGATGGTGAGATCGGGCTGCTCGACAACCTCGGCTCGGTCGTCGGCGTCCGCCAGGTCCCCAAGGCCGTCGTCAAGTTCTCCAAGTCCGGCACCCCAGCCCACATCTTCCGCTACCACGGCCTGCACGCCGAGGGCATCGCGGAGGCCTGCGGGCAGGCGCTCGCGGAGACCGCGATGGAAACCGTGCAGTTGCACCCTGCGGCCGTGGAGCTGCTGCGCCAGCAGCAGACGCCCGCGGGCAACTGGCGCGAACTCTGGCCCAACCCTGCATGAGTTGAGGGACGCGCGAGCATGACGGGATTCCCCACCCAGCAGGGTTCCGGCTCCGCACTGCCGCTCGTCCTCGCCGGCGCGGCCCTTGCCACGCTCGGCTTCTGGCTGGCCGGCTCGCTGGGGCTCGGCAGGCCTGCCCCGAGCGCACAGCCGCGCGAGGTGGCCGCGCGAGGCGACCTCGCACCGCTGGAGCGCACCTTCATCGACGTGTTCGAGCGGTGCTCGCCATCGGTCGCGCACATCACCACCCGCGCCGTGAACCGGGGCTTCGTGAGCTCGGCAGGCAGCGGGAGCGGCTTCCTGTGGGACGACGCGGGCACCGTGGTCACCAACTGGCACGTGGTGGAGAACGCAACGCGCATCCAGGTCGCCTTCGGTGAGCGCCGGTTCCGCGCCGAGATCGTCGCGCGCCGTCCCGAGCACGACCTCGCGGTCCTGCGACTCGTGGGCGACGTGCAGGGGCTCGTGCCGCTGCCCATCGGCACCTCTGCCGACCTGCGCGTGGGACAGACCGCCATCGCCATCGGCAACCCGTTCGGCTTCGACCAGACCATGACCACGGGCGTGGTCAGCGCGCTCAACCGCGACATCGGCACGCCCGAGGGCCGCCGGCTCGGCGGGCTCATCCAGGTCGACGCAGCCATCAATCCCGGCAACTCCGGCGGTCCGTTGCTCGACTCGTCAGGCAGGCTCATCGGCGTGACGACGGCCATCTACTCGCCGAGCGGCGCGAGTGCAGGCATCGGCTTCGCCGTGCCCGTCGACGTGGTCAACCAGGTCGTGCCCGAGATGCTGGGCGCACGCACTTCGGTGCCCGTCCTCGGGGTGCGCAACGAGACCCCCTATCGCCACTACACCATCGAGGAGCCGGACCTCGGCTTCACCCACGGCGCCATCTTCACCGAGGTGATCGAAGGGTACGGGGCCGCTGCAGCGGGACTCGTGCCCTTCGGCATCGTCACGGACGGTCGCGTGGTGCAGTGGGGCGACGTGGTCTGCGCGATCGGCAAGGCGCGCGTCCGCACCTTCGACGAGATCGGCGCCGCGCTGCGGCAGGCAGGGGACGTGCAGGAGGTCGAGGTCACGGTGCTGCGCGGTCTGCCCGATGCACCGCGCCTCGAACGCGTGCGGGTCGCGCTGCGCAAGCTCTGAGCCGCGCGGACCAGGGGATCAGCGCACGCCGGATGCGCGCAGCCGTTCCTCCACCACCTGCACCGCGGGATCGAAGTCGCGCAGCCTGACGTGGCGCGCGAGGTCGCCGTCGATGGCAGCGGCAGGCAGCAGGCCCACCAGTTCGCTCTCCGCCACCTCGACGCCTGCAGCGCGCGCCCGCGCCGCGACCTCGTCGAACACGCGGCGGATGCCCGTCACGTTGAAGTCGAGCAGGTTCATGCTCACCTGCGACAGCTTCTTGTCGTCGAGGAAGAAGCCCATCGCCTGCACCTTCTTGAGCCCGCCGTCCTTCTCGCGGACCGCCTTGGCGATGTCCTTCGCCAGCTGCACGTCCTGCGTGGCGAGGTTGACGTTGTAGGCGATGAGGAAGTTGCGTGCGCCCACGGCCGTGGCGCCGGCACTCGGGTGCATGCGAGCCGGACCGAAATCGGGGGCGTACTCGGGATCCGTGCCCACGAGGCCCATCAGGCCCTCGAACTCCTTGTTGCGGAAGTTGCCAAGCACCCGGCGCGAATCGCGCTTGCAGGCCTCGGCGTAGAGGAACACGGGCAAGCCGAGTTCCTCGCCCAGCCTGCGGCCCACGGCCTCCGCGGTGGCGACGGCATCGGCCATGGTCGCACCGGCGAGCGGCACGAACGGGCACACGTCCATCGCGCCCATGCGCTTGTGCTCGCCCTTGTGCACGCGCAGGTCGATGCCGGCGATCGCTGCCCGGGCACCCTGGAAGGCTGCCTCGGCCATCGCCTCGGCGGTGCCGGCCAGGGTGACGACGGCGCGGTTGTGGTTCGGGTCCAGTTCCTCGCCCAGCAGGTGTGCGCCGGGTACGGCGGTCATCGCCTTGACGATGGCGTCGACGAGGGCCTTGTTGCGACCCTCGGAGAAGTTGGGCACGAACTCGAGCAGCTTCTTGGACATGCGGGCGGGGATGGTCGAGGCGGCACGGCATCGCGTCAACGAGGAGCGCACATTTGCCTGCGGAGCGTCCGTGCGCGATCCTGCCACCGTGCCCGCACGACCGAGCCGCCGCCGCACCCTCGACCGAGCCCTCGCGCGCAGCGGCGCGTGCTCGCGTTCCGAGGCGCAGGCGGCCATCGCCGCGGGCAGGGTCACGGTGAACGGCCGGGTGGTGCGGGACCCGATGCACTGGCTCGACCCCCAGGTCGACCGCATCGGCCTCGACGGCGAGCCGGTGCGCGCGCGCCCGAAGGTCGTGTGGATGCTGCACAAGCCCACGGGCCACCTCACCACGCGCAGCGACGAGCGCGGCCGCGAGACCGTCTACGCGCTGATGACCGACGCGCCGGGTTGGCTCGGGCCCGTCGGGCGGCTCGACAAGGACACGAGCGGCCTGTTGCTCTTCACCAACGACACCGACCTCGCGGACGCGATCACCTCGCCGCGCAGCAAGCTGGAGAAGCGCTACGAGGTCGCGTGCACGACGCCGCTCGCGGATGCGCAGCTCGACCAGCTGCGCCGGGGCGTCGAGCTCGACGACGGCCCCACGCTGCCCGCGCGCGTCCGCAGGCTTGGCCCCGCCGGCGACGACCGCACGTGCATCGAGATCGTGATCACCGAGGGCCGCAACCGGCAGGTGCGGCGGATGGTCGCGGCGGTGGGCTCGGAGGTCGCGGCCCTGCACCGCAGCGCCATCGGCCCGCTGCAGCTCGGCGGGCTGGCCGAGGGTGCGGCAAGGGAGCTCACGGCAGCCGAGCTGGATGCACTGCACGCCGCGCTCGGCAGCGCCGCGTTCAGGCACCCAGGTCGGGCATCTGGTCGCGCACGTTCGCGAGGATCGGGCGACCGTCCTTCACGGTGAGCGCCACGGGGTTGCCGCCGAACGCGTAGCCGACCGCACGCCAGCTGGGGATGTCGAGGGCGCAGAAGTCGGCGCGCTTGCCGGGGTGCAGCGTGCCGACCTGGTCGTCGAGCTGCAGCGAGAAGGCCGGGTTGATGGTCGCCGCGGTGATCACCTCCTCGGGCGTCATCTTGAGCTTGACGCACGCGAGCGTCATCACGAGCGTCATCGACTGGGTGTAGCAGGATCCCGGGTTGAAGTCGGTGGCGATGGCGACCGCACAGCCGGCCTCGATCATGCGTCGCGCCGGCGCGTAGATGTCCTTGCCGAGGAAGAACCCGGTGCCGGGCAGCAGCACGCCCACGGTGTCGCTCGAGGCGAGTGCGGCGATGCCTGCATCCGAGATCTTCCCGAGGTGGTCGGCGGAATCCGCCCCCAGTTCCACGGCCAGTTCCGCACCCCCCATGGGGCTCAGCTCGTCTGCGTGCACGCGCAGCCGCAGTCCGCACCTGCGCGCTGCCTCCAGCACCCGGCGGCTCTGTTCGCGGTCGAACACGCCCGGCTCGGCGAACACGTCGCAGGCATCCGCGAGCGGCGCCAGCTGCGGCATCATCTCGTCGCAGAGCAACCGCACGTAGGCATCGCGGTCGCTGCGGTACTCCGGCGGGAACTCGTGCGCGCCGAGGAAGGTGCGCCGGCAGGTGAGGGGCACCTGGGCGATGGCAGCCGCGAGCGCCTCGAGGCTGCGCTTCTCGTCCACGAGCGACAACCCGTAGCCCGTCTTGCACTCGACCGACGTGGTGCCGTGTGCCGCGAAGCCCCAGAGGTGGCGGAGGGTGGTCTCCGTGAGTTCGCCGAGGCCGGCCTGCCGAACCGCACGCATCGAACTGAGGATGCCGCCGCCTGCCTGTGCGATGGCCATGTAGTCGGCGCCCGCGCAGCGCATGTGGAACTCGTCCTCGCGGGTGCGCGCGAAGACGGGATGGGTGTGGCAGTCCACGAAGCCCGGCAGCACCACGAAACCGCTGAGGTCGACCTCGCTGCGCGCGCGGTGATCGCGGGCCACCTGGTCGGTCGGGCCGCAGGCGACGATCCTGCCGTCGCGCACCGCGATGGCACCATCGCGCACGATGCCCAGTTCGCGCATGGCCGCGCCGCGACGGGCGCCACGCGGCGACCCAGTGGCGAGCGTCACGAGTTCGCGGGCATGGACGTAGAGGGTGTCGACGGGTTGCGTCATCGTCGACGCAAGCTCCCATGCCCGCGCCAGCAGGGCAAGTACGTGTGCGACTCAGGCTGCAGGAACCGCAGTTCCGTCGCCCCCGCGCGGGGCGTTTGCGATCGCCAGCAGGCTGCCGATGCGTTCGTGGATGCGCTTGCGCGCGCGGAAGACGACCATCTTGAGCGCCTCGGGGCGGCTGCCCGTCACGGCAGCGACCTCCGCGTAGCGCATGCCGTGCAACTCGACGAGGCCGAGCACGTACCGCTCACGCTCGCCGAGTTCGAGCCACGCCCGGTGGTACAGGGCGAGGAACAGGCTCCAGACGGTGGCGAGACGGTCTCGTTCCTCCGCATCCTCTGCAGCACGCTCGGGCCCCACGCCGCGCGCATCGGCCTGCTGGGCGAGGATCTCGTCCTCCTGCAGCCGGATCGGGCGCCCCATGTGGTTGCGCCGCAGGTGGCGACGGATCACGTTGTCGAGGATCGTCGTGGACCAGGCGGCGAACGCGCCGGGGCGGTCGGCGTGGAACTGGTGCGGGTAGCGGTAGACGTTCACGAGGGTGTCCTGCACCACCTCGGCCGGGTCGATGCGGCAGCCCATCGCCCGCACGCGGGCCCGGGCCCGGGCCGCGAGCACGGGTTGCGCGAGCCGGGCCAGCGCCTCGAAACTCGCCGGGTCGCGGTGCAGGCGCCATGCCTCCATGAGGCCCGTGCAGGCTGCGTCCCGCGCAGACCCGGTGCCGGCACCCGGGACCGCGACTCCCCGTGCCTCGCACAGGCGGACTGCGGCCTCGACCTCGACGCACGCATGCTCGGCCACCAGAGGGGTCTGGACCATGCCGGAGGTTTGCGAAGTCCGGGCCGACGGCGGAAAAATCCGAAGCCTCGTGGACCGAATGCCTCAAGCGAAGTTCCCACAAGGACTTGCGGTCGCGGCGGGAGTTCGGCGCCGAGCCGGCCCCCGATGGCCATCGCCCTGCCTGTGGGGAAACGAACACCGACTTGAGCGCTTCGTCCCAGCACGCCGAAACAAACAGGCGTGTCGATGCCCGCCGTGACAGGATCCATGACCCGCGCCACCCCGGTGGCGTCGGTCCTCGCGACCAGCCCGCTCCGGGTCCGGCTGCGGCGGCGCCTCGGCGACGGCACCGTGACCCAGCAGGTGCTGTGTCGGGTGCTCGCCCTCGATCCGCCCACGGTGATGCGCGCACTGCACCACGCCCTCGCCCCGGCCTGGGGCGTCGAGCGCACGCACTGGACGCTCCCTGCCCTCGTGGGGACGCTCGGCCCGGCAACCGTGCGCCGGATGCTCGACGCGCCCCTGCCGGAGGCGGCTGCCGTGCACGCGCACCACGACCTGTGGCTCCATGCGCTGGCCACGGCGCATGCGGCGCGCATCCTCGCCGAGGGCTGCGGGGTGCAGGATCCCGACGAGGCCTACCTCATGGGACTGCTGCACGACTACTTGCAGTGGCACGAGGCACTGACCCCGGGAGAACCGGAAACCGGCCCCGCGGCGGTGGCCGCCCGGTGGCACCTGCCTGCCACGCTGGTGAGCGCGGTCGCAGGCATGCATCGCGAGCCCGCATCCGGCGTGGATGCCGGCACCCTGCTCGCCGCCGCGGAGTTGCTCGCGGAGATGGCAGGCTTCCGCCACCCGGGAACACACCAGCCCGCTCCCCAGGCCGCTGCTGCTGCGGTCGCCGCCGCCGGTGACACTGCCCTGGCGACGCGCGTCCAGAGCCTCGTGCTCGAGGCGCTCCGGGACTTCGGCCTCGACAAGGAGGCACTGCGCACACCGGATCCCGAATCCGGCGCAGCCAGCGAGCATGCGCTGTTCCCCGGCATGGAAGCAGGCGAACCGCTCGCCGTGCTGCAGAACCTCTTCTGCAGCGGCAACTCGAACACCTACCGGTCGATCGCGAGTTCGGCGTGCGCCGCCGCCATGCGATTCCTGCGCTTCGACCGCGTCGTGCACCTCAAGTGGAACCCTGCCGCAGGTCGCGTGGTGCTCCGCAACAAGGCGGAGTTCTCGCACCGTCGCCTGCCGTCGACACCGCTGCAGCCCGACGAGAGGGAACGCAAGGCACTCGACGACGGCATCGCCAGCGGCATGCCGCTGGTGCTCCGACGCACCGGACCGGACGGCCTGCTCGCATCCCTCGGGATCGAGGAGGCGCTGCTGCTGCCGGTCAACCGCGAGTTCGCAACGCCGGGTTTCCTCGTGCTCGACCGCGCCGCATCGATGCGGCCCATCACCGAGGCGGACGTGGAGCGGGCCGCACCGCTCGGCCAGACGTGCTCGCTGCTGGTGGAGAACCTGCTGCTCACCCTGCGCCTGATCCGCGCGCAGGAGTTCGCGCTGACCGATGCGCTCACGCGGAGCTACAACCGCGGCATGGGCATGCGGACGCTCGAGCAGGAGATCGCCCGCTCGCGTCGCAGCGGGCTGCCGCTGACGGTCCTGATGATCGACCTCGACGAGTTCAAGAAGCTCAACGACAAGTACGGCCACCTCCAGGGCGACGTCGCGCTGCGCGCGACGGCCGACCAGCTCCGCAAGACCGTGCGTCGCACGGACACGGTGTGCCGCTACGGCGGCGAGGAGTTCATGATCGTCCTGCCCGAGACCACGCCTGAGGACGCCTCGGTGCTGGCGGCACGCCTGTTCACGGGCGTCGAGGAGTGCGGCAAGGAGGTCAACCTCCCGATCACCATCTCGATCGGGCTCTCGTCCATGCGCGACGGCGACGACGCGAGCAGGATCCTGGAGCGCGCCGACCGTGCCCTGTACGCATCCAAGAGCCAGGGCCGCAACCGCTTCTCCATCGACGTGGACTACGAGGAGTGAGTTCCCCGCGCCGCGCCCGGGGCCCCTCGAGGGCCCCTGCGGGCAGGCGCGCTGGACGCAGGCTGCCGGCACTTCCTATGCTCCTGCCGCCTTGTCCGCGTCCGTTCACACCCAGGCTGTCGGCGACCTGCCGGCCAACACCCAGTTCGATCCCCTGCTGATGGCCGTGGCCGCCGCGTCGCTGGCCCTGTCGGCGCTGGGTGGCATCGGCGCGGCAAGCCTGCTGACGTACTCGCGGTCCAAGCTCGAGCGGCGCCTCGGCGAGGCGGGCGAACGGCTCGCGGCAGAGTTGCAGGAGCGGGACGCCGACTACCAGGTCGTTGCCCGCACCTACGTGGTGGGCGGCCTCGCCGGCGCCGTGGTCGCGGTCGCGGGCGGGGTGAGCGAGAACGTGAGCGCAGGCGCGCTCGTGCTGCTCGGCCTCGTCGCCCTGTTCGTCTGCTCGGTGCTGCCGGCAGCCATCGCCCAGCGCCGTGCCGAGGCAAACCTCGTGCGCGCCCTGCCCATGCTGCGCGCGGGCAGGCTCGCGCTGTGGCCCGTGGTCACGGCCATCCGCGTGCTCACCGGCGCGGTCCTGCGCGTGCTCGGCATCCGCGAGGAGCCGTCCACCGACCCGGATGAGATCGCCCAGGACGTCGTGGCGGCCGTGAGCGACACGGTGAGCGAGGATGCGCTCGAGGACGAGGAGAAGCGCTGGATCGGCAACATCGTGAACCTGAAGGGCCAGCAGGTGAGCGAGATCATGACGCCGCGCACCGACATCGTGGCCTTTGCGGCGAACACGCCGCTCCGCGATGCCGTGGCCGAGGCACTGCGACACGGATTCTCGCGCTACCCCGTCTACCGGGAGAAGGTCGACGAGATCATCGGCATCTTCTTCGTGAAGGACGCGCTGCCGCTGGCGCTTGGCGGCGACCCGGAGGCCCCGGGCGCACTGGATCCAGCAGGACCGGTGGAACGCCTCGTGCGCGAGCCCTTCTTCGTGCCGGAGACCATGGACGTCGCCCAGCTGCTGGAGCAGTTCCGGAACCGGCACATGCAGATGGCCGTGGTGCTCGACGAGTACGGCGGCACTGCGGGCATCGCCTCGATCGAGGACGCCCTCGAGGAGATCGTGGGCGACATCGCCGACGAGTACGACGCGCCGAAGGGCGCCCCCGTCGACGCGCGCGACACCGTGAAGGTCGCGCCGGACGGCAGGTCGGCGGAGATCCCCGCCCGCATGCGCGTGGACGAGCTCAACAGGCTGCTGGCCACCAGCCTGCCCGAGGACGGTGACTACGAGACGGTTGCAGGCCTCGTCACGAGCAACCTCAACCGCATCCCGGCGGCGGGCGAGGTGCACACCATCGGCGACGCGGAGTTCCACGTGCTGGCTGCGGACGACCGCAGGGTGCACCGACTCCGGGTCGTCCCCCTGCAGGGACCGCAGGGCGCTGGAGCCCGGGATGAGTGAACAGGCGGGCGCGCGTGGCCGCACCCGGACGCTCCTGACCGAAGCGATCGTCTGGAAGCGCATCGACTTCCGCGAGAGCAGCCGCATCGTCACCTTCCTCACCCGCGACCACGGGCGCGTGCAGGCGCTCGCGAAGGGCGCGCACCGGCCGAACTCGCCGCTGCTGGGCCGCGTCGACCTGTTCAACGAGGTCCGCATCACGGTCAGCGCCGACCGCGGCACGCTGCGCACGCTGCTGCGGCTCGAACTGCTGCACGAGCGCCGCGCACTGCGCGAACCGCCGCGTTTCATCGCCGCGAGCCACCTGGCCGAGCTTTGCGACCGCGCCACCCACGCGGATCGCCCCGACCCGGAACTGCACGACCTGTGCAGCGGCGGCCTGCTGCTGCTGGAGAAGGCACCGCTCCACGCCCTACCCACGGTCGTGCTCGGCCTCGAACTCAGGCTGCTCTCCCACCTCGGCCAGTTGCCGGACCTCACCCACTGCAGCGGCTGCGGGGCGGTGCTCGAGAACGGCGCATGGCTGGGCGCGGACGGGTCGCTCGGCTGCAGGGCCCATGCGCCGTCCCCGCGCACCGCGGTCCCGGCTCACGCCCTGGAGCGGCTGCGCACCCTGCTGCAGGTCCCGGGCCGCAGGCTCCCTGCGGCAGCCGGGGACCCCGCCTCGCCGGCCGCGACGGCTGCGTGCGGGCGCTGGCTCGAACTGGCGCTCGATCGCACCTTCCGGCTGCGGCCGCGGGTGCACGAAGTGCCCGCGGGCTGACGCCGCCCTGCATGTTGGACGGGGCCTGCCGATCCCCTACGCTGCGGCGATGATCACGATCCGGCGAGGAGGCCTGCTGCAGCGAGTTGCCACGGCACTCGCCCTCGCAACGGTCCTGCTGGTCGCCGGGTGCTCGTCTCCCCCCCCGATCCCGAGGGAGGAGGCCCTGCAGCGCCTGGCCGATGCCGAGACGAGGATGGAGGCAGGCGACCACGAGGCGGTGATCGACGACCTCGAGGACGTCGACCGCGAGTCGTTCCCGCCCCTGTTGCGCGAACAACGCGACATCCTGCTGGCGCGCGCCCAGGTGGCCGTTGGCGAGGAGTTCGACGCCTTCGTCACGCTGCGCGAGTTCAGCGACCGCTACCCGCACAGCGAACTGCGCGATGCCGTGGTCCAGATGATCTACGAGATCGGCCGCACGCTCATCCGCAGCGATGCAGGCTTCCTGTTCTTCTGGTCGGACCGCCGCGGCGGCCAGACGGCGCTCGAGCACCTCATCACGCGGTATCCCGACAACCCGTGGCTCGCCGATGCGCTGCGGATGCTCGGCGACGATGCCTACGAGAGGGACGACCTGCCGCTCGCCCAGGAGCGCTACCGCGACATCCTGCGCCGCCGCCCCGACAGCGAGTGGGCTCCCTACGCGCGCTTCCGCTACGCCATGAGCCTCTACGGCACGCTGCAGGGCGCGGAGTACGACCAGGACCAGATGCTGCACGCGCAGCGCGAGCTCACCGACTACCTGGCGGCCAACCCCGAGAACCCGGAGTTCGTCGCCATCGCCCGCAGGTCGCTCGAGCAGATCCTCGTTTGGCGCGCCGATCGCGAGCTGATCATCGCGCGGTTCTACGAGGAGGTCGGCAACGAGCCGGGACGGCTCCGGCACCTCGAACTCGGCGCAGCCGAGGAGTTCGCCGGGACCGAGGCCGGCAAGCAGGCGCGCGCCCTCCTGGCCGCGACGAAGGCGCCATGAGGTCCCGCGCACCCCACCTTGCAGCCCTCGTGCTCCTGCTCGGGTCCTGCGGCTACACGGCGGGCAGCGGCCTGCACGAGCGTGGCATCCGCACGGTGTTCGTCGAGGTCGCCGGCAACGACACGTTCCGCCAGCGCCTCGAGGTGGAACTCAACGACGCCCTCGCCCGCGAACTGGCCGCAACCTCGGACCTGCTGCCGGCGGGCAGGCGCGAGGCCGATGCGATCCTCCAGCTGCGCCTCGGCGACGACCGCGAACAGACCCTCGTCTACGGCGACCGCACCGACCCCACGCGCGAGGGTGGCCTCGTTGCCGCCGTCGACATGCGGCTCGTGGACCGACGCACGGGCAAGGTCGTGATCGAGCGCCGCATCCTCGACCGGGCGGAGTTCCGCAGCCCGCTGGGCGAGGACCTCACCTCCGCCAGCCGGGAACTGGCCCGGGACCTCGCCCGCAAGGTTGCACTTGCCCTTGCGGACGGATTCTGACGATCTAGACAGGCAGACACCCCATGGACAAGAACAAGCCGGTCAAGCCTGCCGACAGCGGCAAGAACGCGCGCAAGCCCCGTGGCATGGGCGGCGTCATCCTCATCATGGCGATGCTGATGGCGCTGTTCGTCATGGTGAGCCAGTCGAACGCCGAGGGGCAGAGCTCGATCGACTCGTTCTACAGCCACCTGCTGAACGGCCAGGTGACCAACCTGACCCTGTCCGATGACGTCGCGACCGTCGAGGTCCGCAGCGACAACCGGGTGCGCCAGATGGACATCGTCGTGCGCGACTTCGTGCGCGAGGACATCCAGCTCTACAACACGCTCTCCAAGCGCTCGCTGGACCGGGTGACCTACGCGCCGGAGGACTCCAGCTCCCCCGCCCGCTTCCTCGACGACGTCGAGCAGGGCCGCGTGCGCGTCCTCAATGCCTGGTTCGTGGACGAGGTGGCAGCCAAGGTGCCCAGCACCGTGGCCCCGCGCGAGCGCGACGGCCGCGAGCCGGCCAGCTACGTCACCGCGCTGCTGCAGCGCGGCAACGAGGTCGACTACGTGCGCGTCGACGCCAATGCCGCGAGCTCGGTGAGCCTGCAGGGCATCGCCAATGCGCTGGTCTCGCGCCAGGTGCCGATCCGCAACTTCACGCTGTCCCTCGGCTCCGAGTTCCGCGTCAGCCAGCCCAACACGGCGCTCATCTACGTGCTCGGCACGATCGGCCCGTGGATCCTCGTGCTCGCCATCGTCTGGTTCTTCATCATCCGGCAGATGCGCTCGCCCGGCGGCACGGGCGGCGTGCTGTCCTTCGGCCGCAGCCGCGCAGCGCTCTACACGCGCGAGAACCGCACCAACATCACCTTCGACGACGTGGCCGGCATGGACGAGGCCAAGGCCGAGGTGCGCGAGATCATCGAGTTCCTCAAGAACCCCCAGAAGTTCGCCAAGCTGGGCGGCAACATCCCCCGCGGCGTGCTGCTGGTCGGCTCGCCGGGCACCGGCAAGACGCTGCTCGCCAAGGCGATCGCAGGCGAAGCCGAGGTGCCGTTCTTCAGCATCAGCGGTTCCGACTTCGTCGAGATGTTCGTGGGCGTGGGCGCGAGCCGCGTGCGCGACCTGTTCAAGCAGGCGCGTGAGGCGAGCCCCTGCATCGTCTTCCTCGACGAGATCGACGCCGTCGGCCGCAAGCGCGGCGCCGGCATGGGCGGCGGCCACGACGAGCGCGAGCAGACGCTCAACGCAATCCTCGTGGAGATGGACGGCTTCGACAGCGACAAGGGCATCATCCTCGTCGGCGCGACCAACCGCCCCGACGTGCTCGACCCCGCGCTGCTGCGCCCCGGCCGCTTCGACCGCCAGGTGGTGATCGACCCCCCTGACCTCAAGGGCCGCGAGGCGATCCTCAAGGTGCACGCGCGCAAGGTGAAGCTCGCCCACCACGTCGACCTCCATGTCGTGGCCAAGGCGACGCCGGGTTTCTCCGGCGCCGAGTTGGCTGCCGTGATCAACGAGGCCGCGATCCTCGCCGCGATGAAGAACAAGGAGTCCATCGACGCATCCGACCTCGACGAGGCCCGCGACCGCGTGCGCTGGGGCCGCGAGAAGCGCAGCCGTGCGATCGAGGAAGAGGACCGCAAGGTCACCGCCTACCACGAGGCCGGCCATGCACTCGTGTCCTGCATGACCCCGGACCAGGATCCGGTGCACAAGGTCACCATCGTGAGCCGCGGCCGCGCGCTGGGTGCGACCATGTCGCTGCCCGAGAAGGACGACTACAACCACTGGCGCAAGAAGCTGCTCGGCAGGATCGCCGTGTGCTTCGGCGGCCGCGCGGCGGAGGAGATCGTGTTCGGCGACATCTCCGCCGGCGCCCAGAACGACATCGAGCAGGCCACCAACCTCGCCAAGGTGATGGTGTGCGAACTCGGCATGAGCCCCAAGGTCGGGCCCATCAAGTACACGACCGACGACCAGAACCCGTTCCTCGGGCGCGAGTTCCACATGGCCTCGGACCTGTCCCAGCGCACGCTGGAGCTGATCAACGACGAGGTCCGCAGGATCATCGAGGAGCAGTACGCGTCCGCGCGCCAGTTGCTGGTCGACCACCGCGAAAAGCTCGACCGGATCGCCGCGGCGCTGCTGAAGTACGAGACCATCAACGGCGACGAGGTCGCAGCCGTGCTGCGCAACGACAACCTCGAGGAGTTCCGCGCCGCGGCCCAGCGCCGGCAGGCCGCTGCCGACCAGCAGCCGCGCCGGAGCGAGGCGCCTGCTGCGGACGTGGCGCCCGTCGCGGAGCCCGGCAAGCCGGGCATCGGCCTCTCCAACGCCTGAGCCGCGACGTGCGCGCTTGTGCCCGCCCTGCGGGCTCCTAGACTGCGCGGCCCTCCGGGCCGCCCCTCCCCCGCGGTCCGGGCCCAAGAGAGCCATGGCCAGCCGCAAGAAAGCCGCATCCGGTCCCAGCCGCCGCATCGTGAACGTCGGGTTCACCCAGATGCGCTGCGTCGAGGACGTCGCCACCAACCGCAAGCACCAGGCGGAACTGCTGGAGCAGGCCGCGAAGAAGGGCGGCCAGATCCTCTGCACGCAGGAGATCTTCACGAGCCAGTACTTCTGCCAATCGGAGGAGCACCGGTTCTTCCAGCTGGCGGAGACGATCCCGGGTCCCAGCACCGACCTGTTCTGCAGGATCGCGAAGAAGCACGGCGTGGTGATCGTGGCGAGCCTGTTCGAGAAGCGCGCGAGCGGCCTCTACCACAACACCGCGGCCGTCATCGACGCCGACGGCTCGCTGATGGGCATCTACCGCAAGATGCACATCCCCGACGACCCGCTCTACTACGAGAAGTTCTACTTCACCCCCGGTGACACGGGCTTCCGCACCTGGGACACGAAGCACGCGAAGATCGGCGTGCTCATCTGCTGGGACCAGTGGTACCCGGAGGCTGCGCGCCTCACGGCCCTGCAGGGCGCCGAGATCCTCTTCTACCCCACGGCCATCGGCTGGCACCCGGCGGAGAAGGCGGAGTACGGCAAGGCACAGCACGAGAGCTGGGAGCTGATCCAGCGCTCGCACGCGGTGGCCAACGGCTGCTACGTGTGCGCCCCCAACCGCATCGGCCACGAACTGATCCGCGGCACCGACGGCAAGCCCGTCAACCCCAACGGCATCGAGTTCTGGGGCCAGTCGTTCCTCGCCGCCCCCAACGGACAGGTGGTCCACCGGTCGAGCGTCGACCGCGAGGAGGTCGTGGTGCTCCCCTGCGACCTCGAGGCCGTGGAGTTCAGCCGCACCCACTGGCCGTTCCTGCGCGACCGCCGCATCGACGCCTACGAGGGCATCACCAGGCGGTTCGGACGCTGATCCCGCCATGGCACCGCGCGCGCTGAAGGTCCTCACCGGCACCCCTGCCGAACACGGCTACGTGTTCCCCGCGGAGTGGGAACGCCACTCGGCAACGTGGTTCAGCTGGCCGCGCCCCGAGGGCATCTCGTTCCCCGACAAGTACCACACGGTCCCGGCCAACCTCGCCGCCATCATCCGCGAGATCGCCCCGCGCGAGCTGGTGCACGTGAACGTGCCCAACGGCAACTACCAGCGCATCGTGTCCGAACAGCTGGTAGCCGGCGGGGTGCCGAAGCGAGCGATCGGCACCCGCGTCCGCTTCCACCACATCCCCACCAACGAGGCATGGTGCCGGGACCACGGCCCTGCCTTCGTGGTCAAGAAGGGGCGCGGAGGGCGCACCCAGATGGCCATCGTCGACTGGGGCTTCAACGCCTGGGGCGGGAAGTACCCGCCGTGGGACAGCGACGACCGGGTGCCGACGCGGATCGCGGAGAAGATGGCCGCCGGCGACGCTTCCATCGAGGGCAGGTGCGACGGGGTGTTCCACCCGGTGCACAAGGGCGAGAGCGTGGTCATGGAA
>JBEATZ010000334.1:0-2507 GCA_041161695.1 Planctomycetota bacterium
CGCCCGCCGGCATCCTGGCAACGCTGGGCGTGGCGCTGACGGCTGGCGGTGTGGCGCTGGCCGGCCGCCTCCTGGGCCTCGACTGGATGGAGTCGATGCTGCTCGCCGCAGTGGTTTCCTCCACGGATGCCGCCGCGGTGTTCTCGGTCCTGCGCGGCAGCGGGGTGCGTCTGCGGCAGCGGGTGGCCGCGACCATCGAACTGGAATCGGGCCTCAACGACCCGATGGCGGTGATCCTGACCTTCGGCATCACCAGCGCGCTCGTACGGGGCGAGGAACTCTCCGCCCGCCTGCTGCTCGACATCCTCGTACAACTCGCGGTCGGCGCCGTCTGCGGCATCGGCTTCGGCCACGCCGGGCGCTGGATCCTGCGCTTCCGCCTGCTCTCCGGAGGGCTCTACCCGGTGCTGATGATGGCGATCGGATCGCTGGCCTTCGGGGTGACGACCCTCGCGCAGGGTAGCGGGTTCCTCGCCGTGTACGTGGCCGGGATCGTGCTCGGCAACGGTCCCTTGCCACACCGCGCGACGATCCAGCGATCCCTCGACTTCGTCGCCTGGCTGGCGCAGGTGCTCATGTTCCTCATGCTGGGCCTGCTGGCGTTCCCGTCGCGCCTGCTGGACGCCATGGTGCCGGGTCTGGTGATCGCCGGGGTGCTCGCGTTCCTCGCGCGTCCCCTCGCCGTGTGGCTCTGCCTGCTGCCGTTCCGCTTCCGGCCCCGCGAGGTCGGGTACATCGGCTGGGTCGGGTTGCGCGGCGCCGTCCCCATCATCCTCGCCGCCTATCCCATGATGGCCGGGATCGAGCAGGGCAGCCGCATCTTCGACATCGTGTTCTTCGTCGTGGTGGTGAGCGCGCTGGTGCAGGGCTGGAGCGTGCCGCTCGCGACGCGCTGGTTCGGGCTCGAACGGCAGGCCCCGCCGCCGCCGCCCACGAGCATCGAGGTCTCCTCCGCGCTGCCGCTGGAGGACGAGATCTCCACGCACCACGTGGGACCGGCTTCCCCGGCTGCAGGCAGGCAGTTGCGCGAGCTGCAGTTCCCCGAGGGTGCGGCAGCGATCATGGTGGTGCGCGACGGCCAGCTGATTGCTCCCAAGGGGCGGACCGAGTTGCTTCCCGGCGACTATGTGTCCGTCTTCTGTCGGCCCGAGGACCGCGACCGCATGCTGGAACTGTTCGCCGGCCCGCCCAGGGACTGACCCTCAGCCGAGCTGCGCGGCGACGCGTGCGGCCACTGCCTCCGGCGTGAAGCCGAAGTGTGCAGCCAGCTGCTTGTAGGGCGCGGACGCGCCGAAGCCCTCGAGGCCGATGACGCGCTCGATGCTGCCCGTGAAGCGGCACCACGGTTCCGGGCGGCCCATCTCGACAGCGAAGACCGGCTGGCCCTTCGGCAGCACGCACTCGCGCCAGGCTGTGTCCTGCGCGAGGAACGCCTCGACGCAGGGCATCGACACGACGCGCACGGTGATGCCGCGCTGCGCCAGGACGGCAGCCGCTGCCACCGCGAGCGACAGTTCAGCGCCGGTGGCGACGATCGTGGCGCGCGCGGCAGGGGCCTCCTGCAGCACGTAGCCGCCGCGCAGCACGTCCTCGGGGGAGAACCCGGCCGCGCGGGCGAGCTTGGGCAGGTTCTGGCGGGTGAGCGCGAGCAGCACCGGGCCATCGCGCCGCGTGAGCGCTGCCGTCCACGCTGCAGCGGTCTCCATGCCGTCGGCAGGGCGCCAGACATGAAGGTTGGGGATCACGCGCAGGGCCGCGAGCTGTTCCACCGGCTGGTGGGTGGGGCCGTCCTCGCCAACCATGATCGAGTCGTGGGTGAACACCCACGTCACGGCCAGCTTCATGAGTGCGCAGAGCCGGATGGCAGGGCGGCAGTAGTCGGCGAACACGAGGAACGTCGACCCCATCGGCAGCGGACCGCCGTAGAGGGCCATGCCGTTGAGCATCCCGCCCATGGCGTGCTCGCGGATGCCGAAGTGCAGGTTGCGGCCTGCCATCGCACCGGCCTGCACGCTCGTGCTCTTCGTGATGCGCGTCTTGGTGGATGGATCGAGGTCGGCGGAACCGCCGACGAGCGAGGGCACCAGCTCGGCGGCCTTCTGGATCACCTTGCCGCTGAGCACGCGCGTTGCCGCCTCTTCGTCGCCTGCTGCCGCACGCAGCTGGGCGTAGAGGTCGGTGGGCACGGCACGCGTGTGGTACGCGTGCCACTCGCGCGCCTGTTCGGGCGCCGCCTGTTGCCAAGCGGCAAGCGCACGCTGCCAGCCGGTGCGCAGCTCGCGGTTGGCGGCGACGCAGCTCCGGAAGATCTCGTAGGCGCGCGGTTCGACGTGGAACGCGGCATCGGGCATGCCCAGTGCTGCCTTGGTCGCGCGGATCTCGTCTGCGCCCAGCGGCTCGCCGTGGACCTTGTGGGAGTTGGCCTTGTTCGGGCTGCCCTTGCCGATGGTGGTGTGGCAGCGGATCAGCTGTGGCCTCGTGTTGGCCGGGTTGGTTGCTGCCTGCAG
>JBEATZ010000346.1:0-2790 GCA_041161695.1 Planctomycetota bacterium
AGCGTGCCGAAGGTGCGCGCGAAGCGCGCGACCAGGCTCTTGCGGATCAGCGGGCCGAAGAGCGGCAGCCGCAGGTGGAGCCGGTGCACGAAGCTGCGGTAACCCGTCACCCGGGCCATCAGCACCCGGTGGCCGACCACGAGCAACACGACGCCGAGCACATAGCTCCACCACCACGTCTGGACGTGCTCACCGAAGCCGATGACGGTGCGCGTGGTCCAGTGGAAGTTGGTCATGCCGCCGCCGATCGACTGGAAGATCTCCTTGAACTTGGGGATCACCAGGGCGAACACCAGCAGCAGCACGCAGAAGGCGATGCCGAGCACCACGACGGGGTACGCCATCGCGCCGATGACGCGCGACTTGATCCGCTCGCTCTTCTCGAGGAAGCCCGCGAGCCGGTTGAGGATCTCCTCCTGCACGCCGCCGGCCTCGCCGGCTCGCATCATGTTGGTGTAGAGCGCGTCGAACACGCGGTCGTGCTTGGCCATGGCCTCGGAGAGCGGCGTGCCGGCCTCGACGTCCTCCACGAGCTGGGCACTGATGCGCTTCATCGGCCCCTGCGGCAACTGGCCCTCGAGCACGCGCAGGCTGCGCGTCACGGGGATGCCTGCGTCCAGCAGCGTCGCCAGCTGGCTCGTGAACTGCGCCAGCACGCGGGCTCGCACGCTGCCAACCGCACGTGGCGCCCCGCCTGCCGTGGCCAGCGCGCCTCCCGCGGACGCGGCCGAGGCCTTGGGTAACGGGACCTTGCGCTGGAGCTTCTTGGGCATCGTTTCGCATCGTCGCGACCGCGACGCCTGCCCGCAATAGGTGGCGTCGTTGGTACGAACGGCGCTCAGCGGCCGAACAGGCTCGCCGCGTCGAACCAGCCCAGCGCGCGCAGTCCTGCGAGGACGAGCACGAGGAGCGCGAGGCCGAGCAACAGCAGGGGCCAGCGGGGCGCGAACAGCGAACCCCCGCTGCCCTCCGGGAGCAGCACCCGCTCCTCCCGCGGCAGTTCGACGGCCCGGGGATCGTCGGCTCCCTGCCGCACGCGCAGCACCACGGCGGTGGCGTTGTCGGGGCCGCCCGCGGCAAGGGCTGCGCCCACGAGCCGCTCGGCGGCCTCCTGGGCACTGCCGCCAAGCAGCAACCGGACAAGTTGTTCCGTTCCCACGGGCTTCCACACCCCGTCGCTGAGGAGCGCGAGGGTGTCACCCGGCTCGAGGTCCACCCATGCGGCATCGGGCTCCTGGTCCGGCGCACCTGCACCGATGCACCGGGTGAGGACGTGGTCGAGGTCGGCGCGCGCGTGGTCGGTGGTGAGTTGTTCCAGCTGGCGGCCGCGAAGCCTCACGGCCCTGCAGTCGCCCACGTGCACGAGCGCAGCCCGCCCCTCGTGGGCGGCCAGCGCGGTGAGTGTCGTGCCCATGTCGCGCAGGGCGGGGAGCTGGCTCGCGAGTTCGGACACCCGCCCCCGGGCCTCGCGGAAGCCGCGGCGGAGGCGATCCAGCGCGTCGGCTGCGCCGGCACCGCAGAAGCCGAGCGCGAGTCCGCGCAACGCCGCCCGGCTGGCCTCCGCGCCGCCGGCCATGCCGCCCATGCCGTCCGCGATGGCCACCAGGTCCGCGCCGCGGGCTGCCTCTGCGCCGCAGAGCACGAGGTAGTCGTCCTCGTTGGCGTGCCGCTGCATGCCCGTGTGGGTCGAGACACCGATGTCCAGCGAGCCTCGCATCCTCATGGTCGCCTCCCCGTGTCGAAGGTGGCGGACACGACCTCGCCCTCGATGGTCACCACCACGACCTGCAGCAGTCCCTCGCGCGCGGCGGGCAACGGAGCCTCGTACCGGTACTGGTCACCCTGCGGGCGCATCGACGCAAGGAGCGAGCGTTCGAAGCCCTGCTGCTCCGCGCCGCGGCTGTCGACGCCCTGCTGGCGCAACCGCACGACGGAGAGCGCCTGGCGCGAGGTGATGCGCAGCTGGTCCACGCCGGAATCCCGTACGACCTCGATGGCGGCCACCGAGCCGTCGCGGAGGCGCTGGCGCGCCGTGGGCGACTTGAGTTCGCGCGCGACGAACTGGAGCAGGCGCTGCAGGGTGATGCCGCGCACGCTCCTCCCCACCTTGGCCTCGTCGTCGGCGACCCAGAAGGGAGGAACCACGATGGACGTGAGCAGGCCCAGGGCACTGGAGCGCTCCACCAGCGAGAGCTCCACCGGGCCTGCGTTCACCAGCGACTCGTACAACACGCGTCCGGACTCGAGGTCGCGCACGCTCACGCGCAGGATGGCGCGCGACTCGAAGCCATGGTCGGGGATCAGGAACCCCAGTCCGACGAGGAACCAGGTGCCGAGCGTGATCGGCCAGCGGCCGTTGATGCCCTGCGACTCGATGGGTCCGTCCCGCAGCCCCTCGACGACGAGCAGCCAGTCGTACCCGTCGTCGCGCGCCTGCTGGAGGTAGCGCTCGCGCGCGGCGCCGGCCTCGGCCCAGGGCAGGGTCCCGCTGCGCGCGCCGGGGGCGGGATCGAGGCCGATGCGCCGGAAGACCTGCGCGGACTGCAGCGCATCGACGAGCGGCTGCAGGTCCGTGGGCATGTCGGGGCCGAACGTGACCTCCGCGTCTGCCGACTCGTCCGCGGCCACCGTCGCGAAGCTCCCGGTGACCAGCACTGCGGCATCGAGCGGCGGCTGCGTGGTCGCATCCGGCACGGCGCCGACCGAGCTGCATGCCGCGGCCAGCGACAACAGGATCGCTTGCACCATTGCACCGAGGAGGCGCTGCAGGTTCATCGCATGCTCCTCACG
>JBEATZ010000106.1:0-3602 GCA_041161695.1 Planctomycetota bacterium
GTGTTCGGCAACGCGCACAAGCACTTCGAGCAGGGCAAGGGACCGAAGGTTGAGGACCCCATCGACCTCTTCAGCTCCGCGCCCTGGTTCGACGGCTTCGTCGAGTCGATCACGGTGCGCAACCTGGAGCGGTATGCGCGGCCGACCGCGGTGCCTTCGACGTGGCTGCTGCGCACCGGCTGGAAACGCCACGGCCTGCTGAGCATCCACGAGCGCCCCAAGGTGGTGTGACGGGCCGCACCCCGGCGCGCCTGCAGCCGACTGCGCTGCATGGACGCGCGGCGTGCTGCACGCCACGATGCGCGCCATGGAACCGCAGACCCGCGTGGTGAGCCCCGGCCTCGATGCCTTCCGCGTGCGCAACGAGCGCGGCGAGCAGATGCGCGTGCCGGAGGGCTGGGTGCTGCTTCCCCCCGGCGATCCCGCGCTCACGCGGCGCGTCAAGGAAGCCGGATCCAGCTGGGTCGTGCAGGAGAAGCGCGGCAACAAGGTGTTCTCGCGCGGCGTCTACGCCCCTGCCGACACCATTGCGCGGATCCGCGCCGAGCTCGAAGTCGAGCGGGCCGATCCTGCGTACGGGCGCCGGCTGGAGGCCGGCAGGAAGCGGCGGGCGGAGGAACAGGTGGCCTACGTGGGCGAGTTCCGCGACGCGGTGCAGCAGTTCCTCGCCTTCGCGCCCGTGCACGCTGCGCTCGGCGCGCGCGTGGCCGAGGCCATTGCCGTGCACGCCACGCCCGTGGGCAGCGGCACCGTCGCACGCACCGAGCGCATCCCCGTGACCGAACGTGCCGAGGCCGCCACGATCGCATGGCTGCGCCACCAGACGACCGGCTACGACAGCATGGTGATCCCGCGCGTGAAGGGCATGCGGCGCGAGGTGCGCCGGATGCTCGCCGAGCGCTCGCGCGCGCTGCTGGCGCGCTACCGCCGCGGCGAGGCGGTCGAGCCGCAGGGGTGCCTGCTCAGCGCCGCGCTGCAGCAGCCAGCACGGCCACCTGCAGCGCGTTGAGGGCTGCGCCCTTGCGCAGCTGGTCGCCGCTCAGCACCAGCGACCACGTGTGCGACGCACCATCCACGGCCACGGGGCTGCACGGGTCGCGGCGGATGCGCCCCACGAGCACCTCGTCGCAGGCCATGGCCTTGCGGGGCGTGGGGAAGTCGTTGTGCGCCCGGTCGTCGACGACGCGGATGCCCGCTGCAGCCGCGAGGGCCGCGCGCACC
Organism: Planctomycetota bacterium; assembly: GCA_041161695.1. GTDB lineage: Bacteria > Planctomycetota > UBA1135 > UBA1135 > UBA2386 > JBEATZ01. Next base: position 1,222 of record JBEATZ010000106.1, read on the forward strand.
TCGGCTTCGTGCGCCGCCGTCCGCAGCGTCACGCGCACGGCCTCGGTGTGTGCGCGCACCACGGGCACGCGCATGCAGGTGGGAGACACGCGCAGGTCCGGGTCGCGCCAGATCCTGCGGCTCTCGGCCACCAGCTTGGCCTCCTCGCCGTTGAGGCCGGTTGCAGGGTCGATCGGCGACTCGTGGTTCCACACGTTGAAGGCGCAGGGCTCGGGGAACACCCGGGGCTGGGCTGGCGTTCCCGCGAGCGCGCCACGCGTCTCGCCAAACAGTTCCTCGATGCCGGCCGCGCCGGCGCCCGACACCGCCTGGTAGGTGGCGACGACGACTTCCTCGATGCCGAAGGCCGCGCGCAGCGGCTGCAGCGCCACCAGCAGCAGGATGGTCGAGCAGTTCGGGTTGCAGGCGAGTTCGCAGTGGGCGAGGTCGAACTCGCGGCCGTTGACCTCGGGCACCACAAGGGGCACGTCCGGGTCGGTTCGGAAGGCCGCCGAGTTGTCGACCAGCAGGCAGCCGCTGCCGCGCGCGAGGTCGCGGCAACTGCGTGCCGTGTCGGCATCGGCACACAGCAGCGCGAGGCCGCCGCGCGCGAACGCAATGGCGCGCAGCGGCTCGAGCGCGAGTTGCGCGGCGCCATAGGGCACCTGCGTGCCGACCCCGCGTTCGGGGCCGATGCAGCGGATGCGCGCGGCCGGCACGCCAGCGCGCAGCAGCAGGTCGAGGACCTCGCGGCCCACGGCGCCCGTGGGGCCCACGACGGTGATCGCGGTGAACGGTGCGAGCGCCGCTGCGGTGACGGCGAGGCTCGGCAGTGGATCAGGTGAGGCCATCTGCGTCGCCTCCGGTGTGCAAGCAGGACGGAGCCGGGCCCACGAGCGTTGCTCCCTCGCCCGAGGCGGATCCCACCCGGAACACGAGCGCATGGTCCCTTGCGAAGCGCACGGCCTTGGCCTGGACAACCTGGCTGTCGAGTGCCAGCAGGTCGTCCCAGTGCAGCGCAGCGTAGGTCTGCGCGCCGTGTGCAGCAGCAGGTGCGTGGATGGCAGGCACGTCCTTCACCAGCAGGCACTCCACGCCGAGCGCGTGGGCGAGGAACACGGCCGTCAGGTCCGAGCCGCCGCGGCCCAGCAGCGTGGTGCGGCCGTGGCTGTCGGTGCCCGTGAAGCCGGGCACGACCACGACGGGCGCCTGGTGCAGCAGCGCGCGCAGCAGCACGGTGTCGAGTGCCACGGGATCTGCGTCGAGCGCGGGACCCCGGGTGCGCAACCGCAGCCGGCTCGCATCCGCCACCTCGCAGGCCACGCCCTCGCGGTGCAGCGCGAGCGCCAGCAGCGAGGCGCTGCGCTGCTCGCCGGTGGCGAGCAGGCTGGCGAGGGCATGAGGGTCGGGCGCCGCACCGGGCTCCTGTGCCTCTGCAAGCAGCCGGTCGGTCGTCCCGCGGGTGGCGGACACCACGGCCACGATGCGCTGGCCGTCGCGCACCCGTTCGTGGAGCGCGCGTGCGACCAGGGCCACGGCCGCATCGTCGCGCAGCACCGAGCCGCCGAACTTCAGCACCTGCACGGACGGGCTCACGGCGCGGGGTTCCACCAGATGCGGCCCTTGCCCTCGATGGCTTGCGCGGCGCGCTTGCGCGTCGCCGCCAGTTCCTCCACGCCCATGGGTGCGAAGCCGCGCACCGCGGCCCATGCTGCATCCTGTTCGTTGGGGAACGACAGGCCCAGCAGCGCCACGTCCGGGTCGACCGTGAGCGTGTAGCGCACGCACTCCTCGACCGTGAGTCGCGGCAGCACTGCCTCTGCAGGACTCGTGCCGCCCGAACTCAGCTTGCCGCGCGGGCGCACCGACAGCGGGCGCTGGTAGCCCTCGGTGTCGCCCAGCAGCTTGCCGGCGCCGAAGGTCTTGAAGCAGATCGAGCCCACGCCGCGGGCACGCGCGAGCGGCAGCACCTCCTGCTCGTAGCGCGGGTCGGCAAACGGGCCGATGGGGAACATCACGACGTCGCATGCGCCGGATGCGATGGCGCGGCACAGCACCTCGGGATGGTGGCTGCTGATGCCGCGGAAGCGCGCGCGACCACGCTGCACCTCGAGCGCCAGCTGGTCGAAGCCGCCGCCCGGCGTCATCAGCGCATCGAGGTCGGGATGGGTCGAGCAGGCGTGGAACACCAGCAGGTCGACGTGGTCGAGGCCGAGCCGCTGCAGGCTCGCGTCCACTTGCGGGGCCACGGGGTCGTGCAGGTTGTCGACCTTGTCGACGAGGAACACGCCGTCGCGGCGGCCGCGCAGCGCCCTGCCGACGACCTCCTCGCTGTAGCCGTCCTCGTAGTTGGGCGCCGTGTCGACGAGGTTGCAGCCTTCGTCGACGGCGCGCACGAGCGT
>JBEATZ010000403.1:0-8514 GCA_041161695.1 Planctomycetota bacterium
GGCAGGAAGACGGTGGGCATCATCAGCACGATGGACCTGCTGCGCGCCGCCAGCAAGTGAGCGCGTCAGCGTGACGGCAGGGACTGCGCGGTGGCGCCGCGCAGCACGAGGCCCGTGAACCTGCCGGTGTCGTCGAAGGAGCCGAGGCCGATGCGGCCGGGCCACGCAGGCAGCTCGCCCTCGAGCACGGGCTCGGGTGACCGATCGAACCACACGCGCACGCGCGCGCCACTGCGCTCGATGCGCACGTGCTTCCACCCGCTCCCCCAGGCCACGCCCTGCGTGCGCTGCACGGTGCGCGGTGCGCGGTCCGCGCCGTCCACGACCTGCAGGTGGTGTGCGCTGCCGTCGGCTGCGCTCGCGAGGTGGGCGTAGCAGAAGTGCGCCGGGTCGCGGTACCCGAACACGAACACGAGGTCGCGGTGCGGGTACTCGCGCCCCGTCTGCCATGCCTCGAGTTCCAGTTCGAAGTCCCCCACCGTCACGTCGCGCAGCAGCGCGAGGTTGAGCGGCGAGCGGTGCGGCGGCACGTATGCGCTCTGTTGGTGCAGGTCGAGGGCACCTGTGCCGTCGACCTCGAGCCAGCGCCATGCCTTCGTGTCGGTGCACTCGAAACGCGCCAGGGAGGAGCTGCGGTCGAAGTCCTCGGTCGCAACGACGGGCAGGCTGCTGCACGCTGTCGCGAGCACGAGCGCCGCGAGGGCCGCACCGCGCGTCAGGTGAAGGAGGACCACTTGTCCACCATGAAGCCTGACGTGCGGTGTGCAAGGGCCGCGAGCGTGTACGTGGGGTTCACGGCGCCCGACGTCGGGAACAGGCTCGAGCCGGCGACGAACAGATTGGGCACGTCGTGCGCCTGGCCGTGGCTGTTCGTCACCGAGTCCTTTGCCGACGCGCCCATGATCGCGCCGCCCATGGTGTGCATCTGCGCGCGTCCGCCATGCCACGGTTTGTCGGCGCCCGCTGCGCGGAACACCTCGAGGCCCTGCTTCATGCCCGCTTCCCAGCACGCAATCGCATCCTTGCCGAAGGCATGCGTCACCTTTGCCAACGGGAATCCGTGCCGGTCCTTGCGGTCCGACAACACCACGCGGTTGTCGGGGTCGGGGATGCCCTCGCCAACGAAAGTCATGGTGGCGAGGTGCTTGGCCGCGCGGCGCAGGAACTCGTCGAGCGGATCGCCGTACAGGTCGACGCGGCTGCCGGCGATGCCGAGCAGGTCGTTGGGCTTCATGGCGTTGCCGATGAGCCACTGGTAACCGCCGAGGTAGCCGCGCTTCGGGTCCTTGAGGTAGTCGTCCTGGCAGAGCAACTGCCCGCCCGTGGCGCCCATGTGGTTCTCGGTCTCGTCCTCGAAGAAGCCGAACACGTTGGCCGTGCTGTGGGCCATCATGCTCCGGCCCAGCATGCCGCTGGAGTTCGCGAGGCCGCCCGCGCGCGAGTTGAAGAGGATGCGCGGGATCTCGAACACGTAGGCAGCCAGAACCACGACGCTGGCCTCCAGCTCATGGCGTGTGCCCTCGCGGTCGAACCACTCGACGCCGGTGGCGCGGCGGCCGTCGGCCGTGGTGAGCACGCGCGTGACGGTGCACTCGTGGCGCAGCTCGGCGCCGGCGGCGAGCGCTTGCGGCAGGTAGGTGACGAGGGGATTCGCAAGCGCGCCGATGGGGCAGCCGGCATCGCACCAGCCGTCGAAGAGGCAGTTCTTGCGCTCGCCAGCAGGCGCCGTGCGGATGGCGAGCGGGAGGGCCGACGTGCGCATGCCGAGCTTCTCGAAGCCCTTCGCGATCATCCGGCCCTGCGCCCACACCGGCACGGGCGGCATCGGGTAGGCCTCGCCGGCCGGACGCCACACCTCGCGCTCCGCGTCGCCGCAGATGCCGACCTCGGCCTGCACGGCATCGTAGTGCGGGCGCAGGTCGTCGTAGCGCAGAGGCCAGTCGTTGCCGCGGCCGAACCTCGACTTCATCTCGAAGTCCTCGGCATGCAGGCGGAACCAGCATGCGTAGTGGTGCAGCGCGCTGCCGCCGGTCCCCCAGCCCGAGCCGAAACCCACGGACAGCGGGCTCGCGCCGCCCGTCTCGACCGCAGGCCCCGCCCACTTCAGGCGGCGCGACCAAAGCTGCGAGCTGGTGAGGTCGGTGAGCTTGCGCTCCGGCCCGCCCTCCAGCACGACGGTGCGCTTGCCTGCCTTGGCGAGCGCTGCGGCAATCAGGCTGCCTGCCATCCCGGACCCGACGACGACGGCATCGACGCGCTCTCGCGCAGCGTTGGCGGTGTTCACCAGACCTCCTTGGGCGCGATGTGCGCCATGTAGGGGATGCCGAGCGCCTCGAACCCCTTCATCGTCCCGTAGACGGTGTCGACGGCATCGGCGCGCAACGCGAAGTAGAAGAGCGGCGCAGGCGGTCCCTGCCATTCGGCGGGGTTGGACTTCGCGAGCGCGAACACGAGATCGTTGCGCTGCGCAGCCGTGAGTTCGCAGAAGGGCTTCTGGTGGCGGCTCGCCGCCAGCGCATCGAGCGCCGCGAGTCCCTGGCGGTAGAAGTCGGTGAGCGGCATGGGGAAGTCGAGGTAGCGCAGCATCAGCAGTGGCTGGGAGCTCGCGAGCTGCGTGTCGACGTAGTGGGCGATGCCTTCCTTCGCAGCGCCGGGGAGCAGGGTGTCGCCGAGCGCCTCGAGGCACTTCACCTCGGCTTCGGACAGCACTGCATGGCGCAACCCTGCTGCGCGGGCCTGCGCCGGCAGCACGCCGTGGACGGCCATGGCCGCGACCGCAGCCGCGCCGAGCTGCTGGAGGAAGGCGCGCCGCGTCGAACGGGCGCCTTCGAGAAGGGACGCAATCGACTCAGGGTCCATCTGCACCTCACGCCGGATGCCGCCCGATCGGACGGAAAACAGCTGCGCGAACTTGTACCCCAGCGGGCCCGGTCCGACCCCGACAAACGTCACTTGCTGGTGCTGAGCGGCACGACCGCACCCACGGCATCGAGGCGGTAGTTGCTGTAGCTCTTCATGCTGCCCCGGAGCCACAGGACGGTTGCGGTCGCCGAGCCGGCGGCACTGCGAGGCACGATCGGGCGGATCTGGTCCTCGGTCGAATCCGCGGTCACCGCCTCCCACGTCCAGCTGCGCCCACGGTCCGCGGTGAACCCGCGCCAGATCTCCCAGTGGCGCCTGCCGTCGCGCGTGCTCACGAGAGGCGTGCCGTGCACGGGGTGCGCATTGGTGCTCACGAACACGAAGCGCGGGTCGTGCGGCACGATCGCGGCAAGGCCGGTGTAGTCGTCCTCGCCGGCGTAGAGCTTCGTGCCCGCAAACGCCATCTCGTGTGCGCTCCACTGCGTCCCGTCGAAGCGCGCGTACTGGTAGCGGTGGTCCATGCCGGCCTGGCCGCGCGGCTTGCCCCTGCCGTCGACCTGCACCGAGAACACGCACACGGGCATCCCGTCCGCATCCAGTTCGAGGTCGCAGGGCCAGGCCACCGCATCCGCCGCACCTGCGAACACACGCGTGAGCGCCTGCGGCTCGACGTCGCCCGTGCCCGCGACGGCAGTCCCGTCGCCGCGCACGGTACGCAGCGTGCCGTCCACGCGGCCGTGCCACAGGCTGTTGTCGAAGTCGCGCGGGTGCTGCTCGGTCACGACGAAGTGCGCCGCCTTGCCGTCGGTCGCGTACTTGGCATACGGGCGGCCCGGGCCACCCAGCAGCTTCGGGCCCTGCGCCCAGGTCGCACCGTCGTCCTCGCTCACCAGCAGCTGCGGGTCCCAGCCGGCGCCGCGGAAGGCGCACAGGAGCAGCTCCCTGCCGGCAGCATCCTGCACGCGCAGCAGGTTGGCGTAGGTCACACCGCGCCCTTCACCGCCGAGCTGCACCGCGAGCTGCTGCTCGGGTCCCCAGGCAGCAACCGCATGCGGCTGCACGGCAACGCGCCAGCGCATGACGTTGTCCTTGCCGTGGCCCGCGTAGACCGCCACGAGTCTGCCGTCCTCGCGCGCGTGCAGCGCCGGCACGTCGTGGTCGTCGCGCTCGAAGCGGTCGGCGAGCTCGACGGTGCGGATCGCGCCCGTCGCGGGATGCCAGGAAGTGACCTGCACGTCGCCCGTGCGCTCGCGCACGCCGCGGCCGTCCGCCACCGAACCGAACACGACCGTGCCGTCCGGCAGGTCGAGCACGCGCTCGTCCTGGAACCAGCACCAGCCCGCGTCCTCGCACAGAACGATGGGTGCTGAGCGTTCGGCAAGCGGCCCCGCCACACCGCATGCCGCGGCCAGCAGCGCAGGTGCGGTCGCGAGCACGAGGGCGCGGTGCATCTCAGGCCTTGGGCGCGAGCCAGCGGAAGTCGGTGTTGCCGCCGCTCGGGATGATGCCGATGCGCTTGCCGCGCAGCTCGGGCGCGAGCACCCGCAGGGCCGCCAGCACCACGGCACCCGAGGGCTCGACGACGATCTTCATGCGCTCGAGGAAGAAGCGCGCGGCATCGAGCATCTGCTCCTCACTCACCGTCACGATGCGGACGCGCGCGAGCTTGAGGATCGCGAAGTTGGGCTCGCCCAGCGCTGTCATCAGGCCGTCGGCCCACGTGCAGGTGCCCGTGACGCGCGGCTGGCGCACGCCTGTCGCCATCGAGCGCGCGGCGTCGTCGACCATGAGCGGTTCGGCGCCCACCACCTCGGCGCGCGGCAGCAGCGCACGGACGACGATGGCGGTGCCCGACAGCAACCCGCCGCCGCCCACGGGCGTGACCACCATGTCGAGTCCGGCCACGTCCTCGATCAGTTCCATCGCCGCCGTGCCCTGGCCGGCCATCACGAACGGGTCCTCGAACGGGTGCACCATCGTGGCGCCCGTCTCGGCCTGCACGCGCGCGCACACCTGTTCGCGCTCCGACTGGTCACAGAACACGACCGAGGCGCCGTAGCCACGCACGGCCGCGACCTTCACGGCGGGCGCCGTGTGCGGCATCACCACGTGGCACGGAATGCCGCGCACCGAGGCGGCCCAGGCGAGTGCGCCGGCGTGGTTGCCGGAACTGTGGGTGACCACGCCACGCCGTGCCGCGGCCTCGTCGAGGGCGAGCACGGCGTTCAGGGCGCCGCGCGCCTTGAACGCGCCGCACTTCTGCAGGTTCTCGCACTTCACGAAGACCTGCGCGCCCAGCTCGCGGTCGAGCGTGGCCGACGTCAGCACGGGCGTGCGGTGCACGCGGCCGCGGATGCGCTCCGCGGCCGCACGGACGTCGGCGATCCCGGTCACAGCCTCACTGCTGGTTGATGCGCAGCTTGCCGTTGCGGCGCTCGACGTCGTACAGCTTGTTGCCGAGCGGCATGCCGATCAGCTTGAAGTCCGGCTGGTCGGCGAGGATCGGGTCGTCCTGGATCTCGCCGAAGCGGATCGCGAAGCCGCCGGCAATGCGGAAGATGTTGTCGAGCAGGAAGCCGTTGCAGTACGGCTGCAAGCCGCGGTAGCGCGAACCGAGGCCCGTCTCCGGGTTGTAGTGCTCGAACGATGCGGGATCGTTCGTGCCCTCGACCTGACCCGAGATCATCGACACGGTCTTCTTGAGCAGTTCGCCGGCGAGCTTCTGCGCGCGCTTGTTGCCGCGCTCTGCCCACCAGGTGAGGCCCTCGAGGATGTGGCTGTTGAGCACCGGCCAGCTCCTGCCGTTCCACGGGCAGTTCTTGCGCGTGCCCTTCCAGCGACCCGTGGCGTCGTAGTAGGGATCGCTCATCGACAGGCTCGGCACCGGGTACTTGGCCCAGAACTCCTTGCGGTCGCTGAGCGTGTCGAGCATGCGCTCGACCATCTTCGCGTTCGGGATGTCGGTGCCGAGCGGGTAGAAGCCCACGGCTGCCTTCACGTTGGTCTTGCGCCTGCTCTCGGGGTCGAGGTCCATGAAGATCCCCGCCTTCTCGTCCCACATGCGCTTGCGGATCACGTCGACGATGACCTCGGCCTCCGCCTGGAAGCGGTTGGCCATGGCCTTCTCCTGGATCTCGTCGGCGACCTTGTGGAGCCACTTCACCATCCGGTAGCGGAACACCGACGCATCGATGCCCTTGAGCCGGAACTGCTCGATGAACTCCTGGTTGCGGTCGGCCTTGTCGTCGATCACCGTGTAGCGGCGCGAGAACTCCTGGCCGGCCTCGAAGTGGTTGACGATGTCCGTCAGGCCGCTGCCCTCGGGATCGCGGTTGTTGGCGAGCCACTTCACGTACCGCTGCATCTGCATCAGCACGGCCTTCTTGGTCGCGCGATCGTTGTGGATCGCATCGAGCGACTCGAAGCCGCCGCCCCAGTCGGCGTGGTAGAAGTCGGCGCCGGAGAGGCCCGTGAGGTAGACGCGACCGGGCACCTGCCCGCTGTGGTGGATGTTGTCGAAGAACAGCTTCAGGCAGCCGCGCGCGAGCGTCGGATCCTGTAGCCAGCGCGCCTCGCGCATGATGGAGGGCGTGCTGAAGCTGATGGGCGTGTGGAACGGACCGTTGCCCTCGCACACCGCGGGCGAGCCGAAGATGCCGGCGCCGTGCGGCACGCGCAGCTGGTAGAGCAGGTCGAAGCGGTGGCGCACGACGCGCTCCATCTCCTTCCAGTCACAGCTGAACTTCGGGACCTTGTCCCAGAACGCGTGGTAACCGTTCTCGTCCTTCGGATCGGGGCGACGCGGGCGGAAGTTGAGGCCCTTGCCGCGGAAGATCACGTTGGCCTCGAAGCGGTGCGATGCCTTGCCGCCGGCCTTGAGCGCCACGGGACGGAACAAACCGCAGTACACGCGCGAACCGGGCACGATCGGACTCGGCTTGTCCATCACGCGCTTCGCGCGCGGCGTGGGCAGCTCGACCATGTCGAACCACGGCGTCTCCTCGTAGTCGGGACGGTCGCTGCCGCCCTCGCAGAAGAACGCCTGCAGGCAGCGCGCGCCCTTGCTGTCCGGGCTGGAGTAGTGCAGTTCGCAAGGCACGTCGGGTGCCTCGCCGCCGGCCTTCAGGTTGCGGCGGATGCGGAAGCTGTCGCCCTCGAGCGACACCGGCTCGCCCTCGGGGTCGGTCGTGGTCCACATCACCACCGTGATCTCGCGGTCCACCTTGCCCGGGTTGTGGATCTCCAGTTCGCTGAGGAACCGGTCGTCCGAGCTGATGCTGCGGCGCTCGGTGACCTTCAGGCCTGCAGCGTCCTCGAAGTGCAGCACGGCCTTGCCGTGTTCGTGCACCACCGACTTGCACTGCATCGACAGCGGCAGCCCCTTCTCGAGGAACGAGAGCACGTAGGCATTGGGCAGGGGCGCGTTGAAGATGAGGACTTCATCCGCGAAGCCGGGCACGTCCTGGAATCGCGGGAAGCGAGGTGCGTGCAGGCAGTAGCCGCCGCCCGTGAGGGCGAACTTTTTCTTCTGGTTCATGCTGCGAAGCCGCGTGGATTCCGCGGGCGCAAGGGGGAGGGTGGTGTGCCGACAGCAACTCCCGTCGCGTTGGTAAGCGCGACTCGAATCAACCCAAGTTCGCTTCGAAAAAGCATTTAGGAGGGGAGTGCCGATCGATCGGCAAGGCCCGGAAGTACGGCATCGCCGTATTTTTCCCGGGTCTCTGGGGCCATATTGAGGAAGCCGCCCGCGCAGTCAAGGTCTTTCCTCTGCCACGGTCGTCCCACGGGGTCCAGCAGCCCCGCAGGGGTCGCCTCCGCGCCCCTGCCGCCGGGAGACTCCGGCTGGCAGAACGCCCCGAAGCGGCTCCTCTCTGGTGCCTTCGCGCGCAACTCCTAGCATCGGGCGGTGGAAGGAGAGTCCACGATGGCAGGCGCCGCTGTGAGTCTCTCCCCGCGAAGGAGTGGCCATGCGCAGAGCGATGATCCTTGCCGTCCTGGTGACGGGCACTTGCCTCACCGCACAGCAGCAGACGGGTAGCCCAGCCGCCAGCGCGCCGCGCGAGGGCGTGATCCGGACCGTGCCGCGCATGCACCCCACGATCCAGGCCGCGATCCTCGCAGCGTCGAGCGGCGACCGCATCGTGCTGAGTCCCGGCACCTACGTCGAGAACATCGACCTGCTGGACAAGCGCCTCGTGATCGAGGGTGCCTCCACCCCGGAGGTCACGCGCATCGACGGCAACTCCAGCCTCATGCCCGTGGTGCGCGCCCAGACGAAGAACACTTCGGGCACCATCCTGCGCAACCTCACGCTCACGGGCGGGACGGGTTTGCCCACGGCTGCGCTGAAGGCAACGGACTACTACGGCGGCGGCCTGTGCGCGATGGGCGGCGCCACGGTGCGCCTCGAGAACTGCCACCTCGTCGACAACGGCACCAAGGGGCAGGGCGCGACCTTCGGCGGCGGCGTCTACGCCGGCGGCAAGGGCACGCGCGTCGAACTGCATGGCTGCCTGCTGCGCGGCAACAACGCGTGGGCCTCGGGCGGCGCCACCCTCGCCGACAACGGGGCCACCATCTTGCACGACCGGTGCACCATTGTCGGCAACGCCGCGCGGGCGTGGGCGTTCGGCCACCAGGGCGGCGTGAGCG
>JBEATZ010000436.1:0-4514 GCA_041161695.1 Planctomycetota bacterium
ACGGGCGTGAGGGAAGGCGACGACGTGGTGGTGCTGCCAGGCGTCTCCTGCGGAGCGTGCGAGGCATGCCAGTCGGGCGTCGACCAGCTGTGCCGCCACTACCACATCCTCGGCGAGAGCACGGATGGCACGGGCGCCGAGCACGTGGTGCTGGCTGCAGCCAACGTGGCACCCAAGCCGCGCGGGCTGTCCCACGAACAGGCAGGCTGCATCGCCCTCGTCTTCCAGACCGCGTGGAACATGCTGGTGCGCCGCGCGGAACTGCGCGCCGGCGAGACCGTGCTCGTGCACGCGGGCCTCTCTGGCGTGGGCTCGGCAGCCGTCCAGATCGCGCGCGTGCTCGGCGCGCAGGTGATCGCCACGGCCGGCGGCGCCGCCAAGTGCGAGCGCGTGAAGGCGCTGGGCGCGCACCACGTCATCGACCACACGACCTCGGACTGGGTGGCGCAGGTGCGAACCCTCACGGGCAAGGCCGGCGTGCAGGTCGTGTTCGAGCACACGGGCCAGGCGACGTTCGATGGTTCGATGAAGTGCCTCGCGAGGGGCGGGCGCATCGTCACGTGCGGCGCCACCACGGGCGGCAACGTCTCCCTCTCCCTGCATGCCGTCTTCTTCAAGAGCCTCTCGATCCTCGGCTCGACCATGGGATCCAAGGGCGACCTGCGCGCGATCCTGCGGATGTTCGAGCAGGGCAGCTTCGTGCCGGTGCTCGACCGCAGCCTGCCGATGGAGCAGGTCGGCGAGGCGCACCGGCTGCTCGAGTCGCGCGCTGCCATGGGCAAGCTCGTGCTCGCGCCCTGAAGCACGGGCGCAGGGTTGGCTGGCACGGCCCCGGGCGGCAAGATCCCCGCCCCCATGAGCCATCCCCCACGGGTCCTCACCGAGCGCCGCGGCGACGTGCTGCTCGTCACCCTGAACGCGCCCGAGCGCCGCAACGCCATCGACAAGGAGATGGTGGATGCCCTCCATGCCATGCTGGACGCGCACCAGGCCGACGAGTCGCTTGCCGCCATCGTCATCACGGGCGCGGGGGACAAGGCCTTTGCCGCCGGCGCCGACATCGCCCAACTGCGCGAGCGCACGGGTGCGGATGCCCTCGCCGCCATCAACAGCACGATCTTCAACCGCATCGAGGAGTGCCCGGTGCCCGTGATCGCAGCCATCAAGGGCTTTGCCCTCGGCGGCGGCTGCGAGCTCGCCATCGCCTGTGACCTCCGCGTGTGCGGCGAGTCCGCGAAGCTGGGCCAGCCCGAGGTGAAGCTGGGCATCATCCCCGCCGCCGGCGGCACCTACCGGCTGCCGCGCCTTGTCGGTCTCGGCATCGCGCGCGAGCTCGTCTACACCGGCCGCATGGTGGATGCCGCAGAGGCGCTCCGCATCGGCCTCGCCAACGCGGTCGTGCCCGATCACGAGGTGGTGGACCGCGCCCTGGCCATTGCCGGCGAGATCGCCCAGAACGGCAGGCTCGCCGTGCGCGGCGCCAAGCAGGCGCTCAACGCACTCTCGCGGCCCGGCCAGGAACATGCCATCGCCACCGAGAGCCGCATCCAGGCGAGGCTGTTCGACAGCGAGGACAAGCGCAACCGCATGGACGCGTTCCTCAACAAGCAGAAGAAGCACTCATGAGCACCAACCAGTTCCCCACCGTTGCCGTCCTCGGCGCAGGCACCATGGGCGCCGGCATCGCACAGGTGTGCGCGCAGGCCGGCAGCCGCGTCGTGCTGCAGGACATCAAGGACGAGTTCGTCAGCCGTGGCAGGCAGCGCATCGAGGAGTCGCTCGCCATCGGCGTGCAGAAGCAGAAGGTCACGCCCGAGTTGCGCGATGCGACGCTCGGCCGCCTCAGCGTCACCACCGACCGCGCGGGAGCCGTGCGCGACGCCGACCTCGTCATCGAGGCGGTGCCGGAGGTGCTGGAGCTCAAGAACGGCATCTTCCGCGAGCTCGCCGGCGCCTGTCGCCCTGACACCGTGCTCGCAACCAACACCTCGTCGCTCTCGCTGGCCAACGTGTTCGCGGGTGTGTCGCACCCTGGTCGCTGCATCGGCATGCACTGGTTCAACCCGCCGCCGATCATGAAGCTGGTCGAGGTGGTGCGCCTCGCCACCACCGACCAGGCGGTGATCGGGCGCGTGCTCGCGTATGCGACGGCCTGCGGCAAGGAGCCGATCCTCGTCAAGGACAGCCCGGGCTTCGCCAGCTCGCGCCTCGGCGTGTGCCTCGGCCTCGAGGCCATCCGCATGGTGGAGGCGGGCGTCGCATCGCCCGAGGACATCGACAAGGCCATGGTGCTCGGCTACGGCCACCCCATGGGTCCGCTGCGCCTCACCGACCTCGTCGGCCTCGACGTGCGCATGGCCATTGCCGACTACCTGCGCAAGGAACTCGATCACCCCGGCTTCGAGGTGCCCGAGCTCATGCGCCGCATGGTGGCCGAGGGCAAGCTGGGCAAGAAGAGCGGCAAGGGCTTCTACCATTGGTGAGCCGGCGGGATCCGGCCGCCGAAATCCGCTGAACCACCCGCCCTCGATGTCGTTGGGTGCGCAGCCCCCAACCCCTTCTCGTCGCGACCCCCGATGACGAAGTCTCACGCCCCGGCAGCCATCCTGCTCTCGCTTGCCGTCAGTGCCGTGGTCTCCGCCCAGCAGGCCACCACGCCCGGGATCCCGGCGCAGGATCCTGCCAGGGAATCAGTTCAGGAGAAGCCGCAGGACCAGCGCCTCGAGCCCGTGATCATCACGGCCACGCGCTCGGCGGCGCGGGCCATGGACGCGCCGTATGCCACGGCCACCGTCGATGCGCAGGAGATCGAGGAGCGGTCGATGCGCTCGACGCCGCAGGCGCTGCGCTACGTGCCCGGCGTGATGGTGCAGGAGACGTCGCCGGGCCAGGGTTCGCCGTTCATCCGCGGCTTCACGGGCTACGGCAACGTGCTGCTCATCGACGGCGTGCGTCTCAACAACTCGACCTTCCGCTCCGGCCCCAACCAGTACTGGTCGACGGTGGACGCCCTCTCCATCGACCGGCTCGAGGTCCTGAAGGGCCCTGCAGGCGCCCTGTACGGCAGTGATGCCATCGGCGGCACGGTGCAGGCCATCACGGTGAGTCCGTGGGCGTACGCGGACAAGGGGACTGCCCACGGCGGCAGCGCGTACACGCGCGCAGCCTCGGCCGAGAACTCGATCGTCGGGCGTGCCGAGGTGAGCGTGGGCCAGACGTGGGACGATGGTTCGCGCACCGGGTTCCTCGTGGGCGGGGACACCCGCCACCTCGACGACATCGAGGCAGGCGAGGGCACCGGGCTGCAGCCGAACACCGGTTACGACGAACAGGCCCTCGACGTGAAGGTCGAGCACCACCTCGACAGCAAGTCGAAGTTCGTCTTCCTGCAGCAGGCCGTCAACCAGAACGACGTGCCGCGCACGCACGCGACCACGGACGGCATCTCGTGGCGCGGCACGACCGTGGGCACCGACCTGCAGCGCGACCTCGACCAGCGCCGCAGGCTCACCTACCTCCAGTACCACGTGGAGGACCTCGAGGGCGCGTTCTCGTCCATGCGCTTCAACGTCTCCTGGCAGGAACAGACCGAGGACCAGGATCGCACCACCGGCGCAGGCGCGTTCCAGCAGCAGGGCTTCGAGGTTGGCACGCTCGGGTTGTGGGGCCAGTTCGAGTCCGAGACCGACCTCGGCACGCTCACCTATGGCATCGACTGGTACCGCGACTCGGTGGACTCGTACTCGTCCACCAACCCGATCCAGGGTCCGGTGGCGGATGATGCAAGCTACGACCTGCTGGGTGTGTTCGTGCAGGACGTGACCCCGCTGTGGGAGGACTCCGAGCTCGTCGTGGGCGGACGGTGGACGTACGCGGCAGCCGATGCCGACAGCGTGCGCGATCCCGCGACCGGCACGCAGATCGGCCTCGACGACTCGTGGACCCAACTGACCGGCAACGTGCGGCTGCGGCAGGACCTCGTTGCGAAGCAGTGGAACGTCTTCGGCGGCGTGTCGCAGGGCTTCCGAGCGCCCTCGCTCGCGGACCTCACGCTGCTCGACCTCGCCCGCAGCGGCGAGATCGAGGTGCCCACGCCCGGGCTCGATCCCGAGCAGTACCTCACCTACGAGGTCGGCACCAAGGTGCAGAAGGGTGACGTGACCGCGCAGTTCGCCTGGTTCTGGACCGACATCGAGGACCAGATCCAGCGTTTCCCCACGGGCGCGACGATCGGCACCTCGCAGGTGATCACCAAGGAGAACGTCGGCAACGGCTACATCCAGGGCGTGGAACTGGAGTCGGCGTGGCGCCTTGTCGATTCGACGACGCTCTTCGGCAACGTGACGTGGCAGCAGGGCCGCGTCGAGAACTACAACAGCAGTGCGACGTTGCAGGAGGAACACGTGAGCCGGCTGATGCCGATCACGGGACTCGTGGGCGTGCGCTGGCAGCCCGGGGGCAGCCGGTTCCACGTCGAGACGCTCGTGATGCACGCAGAGGAACAGGACAAGCTG
>JBEATZ010000454.1:0-5547 GCA_041161695.1 Planctomycetota bacterium
TCTGCTGGCGGATGACCGAGATCTCCTGCGGCTCGGTCCAGCCGGGACGGAAGACCTTGAGCGCCACCGTGGAGTCGGGGCGGCCCTTGAGCCGCGTGATGATCTCCTCGGAGGTGTGGCCCGCCGTCTCCCAGCCGTCGACCTCGAGGATCTTGTCGCCCGAGAGCAGGCCCATGCGGTGGGCGGGACCCGAGTAGATCGGCCGGACGATGGAGAAGTCGCCGTCCTGGTCGAAGTTGACGAACGCGCCGATGCCGCCGTACTCGCGGTTGAGGTCGAAGAAGAAGCGCGAGAACTCCTCGCTGGTGAAGAAGGTCGAGTGCGGGTCGAGGCCGCTGAGCATCCCCTTCGCCGCGTACTCGACGAGTTCCTCGTCGGTGATGTCGCTGCCGCGGATGTGGCTGAGCTTCACGCGCTGGCGGAGTTCGTCCAGCATGCGGTACTGGCTGGCATCCGCGGGCGCAGGTGCCTGCTTGCCGTCCTTCTGGGCGGCGAGCTTGGCGAGCGCCTGTTCGAAGGCGCGGCGCTCCTCCTCGCGCTTCAGGTAGAGGTTGGCGCGGCGACCGGACTCGGTGGGGTCGTTGCGGATCTCGCGCAGGATCTCGAAGGCCCTGCCCGAGGCGGTGTTGATCTCCGCGAGCGCCAGGGCGCCGCGGACCTGCAGTTCGCGGTCGGTGGAGCCGAGGAAGGTGGTCAGCGTGTCCTTGGCGGTGCCGCGCTGTTCGTTGGTGCCCACGCGCCAGAGTGCCTGGGCGGCTTCGGTGCGCACCTCGGGCGGCACGAGTTCGTCCTTGGTGCACTGCTCGACCAGCTTCTGCACGTCGGGAAGCACGCGGCGGTTGAACAGGCGCGAGTCGCCAAGGACCGTCATCGAGGCGGCGCGCACGGACACGTCGTCGCCCTTCGCCAGCGGCGCCAGCAGGTCGTGGATGTCCTTGCCGTAGGTCGCGTCGTCGCGCAGGTCCGAGAGCGCGACGGCGGCCGCCAGCTTGCCCTTCGGCCCGCTGTTCGACGCGGCTGCGACCAGCATGTCGCGCAGCGGATCGGTGTTCGATTCGGTGGCCAGCGCCGATGCCTGGTAGCCACAGGAGAACACCTCGGCGATCGTGCCCGCTTCGGCCTTGGCGAGCAGGGTGGCCACCTTGACGGCTGGCTCCTGCGCCCATGCCATGGGTGCGGCGAGGACGAGCGACAGTGCGAAGAGTGCAGTGCTGCGGACGTGGATTGCGGGCATGCGGTTGCTGCGTCGAGGACGCAGGTCCTAGGTCGGCCGATGCAACGAACGAGATGAAGGAACCTTCCACGGGATCGGCCCGATGGGCACTTGCCGCGGCAGGTCCTGCTCTGCAGGTTCCTTCATAAGGCATCGCGCACGGCTTCGCATCCCCGGATCCCGGAGCCCGTGCCGTGCAGCGCGTCCTTGGGATCGGCCGTCCCGGCCCCTATGGTGCGCGCCATGGCGGCACGACGCGCGACCAGGAACCGCACCCGGCGCAGGCTGACCCACGTGGACGAAGCAGGGCGCGCCCGCATGGTCGACGTGTCGGCGAAGCCCGCCACCGTGCGGGTGGCCCGCGCGGAGGCCACCGTGGTCCTCACGCGCGAGGCCTGTGACCTGATCCTCGCCGGTCGGCTCCCCAAGGGTGACGCGATTGCCGTGGCGCGCATCGCCGGCATCCAGGCCGCCAAGGAGACCGCACGCATCGTGCCCCTGTGCCACCCGGTCGCGCTCAGTGCCGTGTCGGTCGCGATCGAGCGGGCCGGCAGCCGGGAACTCCGCATCTGCACCGAGGTGCGCACGAGCGGCCCCACGGGAGTCGAGATGGAGGCGATGGGTGCGGCTGCCGTGGCCGCACTCACCCTCTACGACATGGCCAAGGCCCTGTGCCGCGGCGCGGAGATCCGGTCCGTCCGCCTGCTGCACAAATCGGGCGGCGCGTCGGGCACCTGGGAGCGTCCCCCGCAGGCGCGAACCCGCTCCCGGCGGTCCTGATCCCGCAGGCCCTGGAGCCGGCGCCATGGGGATCTGGATTCCGGGACCCGGAACGGGTTCCATTCCCGCCTCTCGATCCGACCCCAACCGAAGCCCATGGCAAAGAAGCCCAAGAAGCAGGCCGCGAAGCCCGCCAAGTCCTCCCGCACCGCCGGAACCTCCCCCGGTCCCAAGGTCGACGCCAAGGTCGCCCAGCTGCAGCAGCTCATCGACATGATGGTCCAGCACGGCGTCGTGGAGGTGGAGATGGAAGAGGCCGGCACCAAGGTCCGCGTCCGCCTGAAGGGCGACGCCCCCGCGGTGGCCTTCGCCGCGCCCCAGGCCATGGCCATGCCCGCCGCTCCCGTGGCCGCCGCTGCCGGCGCCGCCGCAGCCCCTGCGACCGCATCCGAACCCGCCAAGCCGGCCGGGGAGGTCTACAAGTCGCCGATGCTCGGCACCTTCTACCGCGCCCCGTCCCCGGACGCGGAGCCCTTCGCCAAGGTGGGTGACCGCATGAAGCCCGAGTCGACGGTTTGCATCATCGAGGCCATGAAGGTCATGAACGAGATCAAGGCCGAGAAGTCGTTCGAGGTCCTCGACGTGCTCGTCGAGAACGGCGCCCCGGTCGAGTTCGGCCAACCTCTCTTCCTGATCCGGTCCTGACGTGTTCAGTCGCATCCTCATCGCCAACCGCGGCGAGATCGCGCTGCGGATCCTGCGAGCCTGCAAGGACCTCGGGATCGAGACGGTCGCCGTCTACTCCGAGGCCGACAAGGACTCGCTCCACCTCCGGTTCGCCGACCAGACGATCTGCATCGGGCCCGCCCCGAGCACCGAGAGCTACCTGAACATCCCGCGGATCATCGCCGCCGCCGAGATCGGCGACGTCGACGCGATCCACCCGGGCTACGGTTTCCTGTCGGAGAAGGAGCACTTCGCCGAGGTCTGCCAGAGCTGCAACATCAAGTTCATCGGCCCGTCGCCCGAGGCGATCGCGCTGGTGGGCGACAAGGTTGCCGCCAAGAAGCTGGCCAAGGAGACCGGCGTGCCCACGGTGCCCGGTTCCGACGGGCCGGTGGAGACCGAGGAAGAAGCCAAGGTCGTGGCCCGGCGCATCGGCTTCCCCGTGCTGATCAAGGCCGCTGCCGGCGGCGGTGGCCGCGGCATGCGCGTGGCGCACAACGAGCCGAGCCTCATCACTGGCTTCCACTCGGCCCGCAGCGAGGCGGAGAAGGCCTTCAACGACGCGACCGTCTACATCGAGAAGTACGTCGAGAAGCCGCGCCACGTCGAGATCCAGATCATCGGCGACACCTACGGCAACATCGTCCACCTGGGCGAGCGCGACTGCTCGCTGCAGCGCCGCCACCAGAAGCTCGTCGAGGAGAGCCCGTGTCCGGTGCTCGATCCCGCGACGCGGCAGGCGATGGGCGAGGCCGCGGTGCGGCTGGCGCGAGCCGCCGGCTACTACTCGGCCGGCACGGTGGAGTTCCTGCTCGACAAGGACAAGAACTTCTACTTCATCGAGGTGAACTCGCGCATCCAGGTCGAGCACCCGGTGACCGAGATGGTCACGGGCGTGGACCTGATCCGCGAGATGATCCTCGTGGCCGCGGGCGAACGGCTGTCGTTCACGCAGGAAGACGTGCGCATGCAGGGCCATGCGATGGAGTTCCGCATCAACGCGGAGGACCCCGACCAGGGCTTCAAGCCTTCGCCGGGCACCATCCACACCTTCCTCGCGCCAGCGGGCCCCGGCGTGCGCTGGGACAGCCATGTCTACCAGGGCTACACCGTGCCGCCGTACTACGACTCGATGGTGGGGAAGCTCATCATCCACCGGCCCACGCGCAAGCTGGCGATCGAGGCAGCGCGCCGCGCACTGCAGGAACTGACGATGGACGGGATCACCACCACGTCGGGTCTCTTCCAGCGCATCCTCGACCACTCGGACTTCGCGAGCGGCGAGATCGACACCGGGTTCATCGACCGCT
Organism: Planctomycetota bacterium; assembly: GCA_041161695.1. Taxonomy (GTDB): domain Bacteria; phylum Planctomycetota; class UBA1135; order UBA1135; family UBA2386; genus JBEATZ01. The sequence goes on from JBEATZ010000454.1 coordinate 3,970, forward strand.
ACTTCACGCCTCGCTGAGGTTTGGCGGCGCCATGGCTTTGGGGGCGCGGCGCTTTGGCCCGCCCCGGCCGTCTGGCATGATGCGGTCATGACCCGTTGCCGTTCGTGGATCGCGGGCGCCGCGTGCGTTGCGGCCCTCGCACTCTGTGCCCATGGGCCCGTCGGCGCCCAGACCCAGACCCAGGACCCGCAGGGCACCGTGCCTCGGCCCACGACCTGGCCCGGGTACTTCGGTCCGACGAGCGGCATGGTCTCCGCCGACGTGGATGCCGCCAACCGGCGCACCTTCAGCGCGCCCAACACCGCCATCTCGCCATTCACCGGCTTCCCGACGTTCCCGTCCGGCGTGAGCCCCAGCGCTGCGTTCCAGCCGCCGCCGAACTGGAACACCGCTCCCGAGGTGAAGTCGATGCCGCCCTCCCAGGTGCCCGTGGCCCCGGACTGGCCGACGTGGCTGCGCATCCGCGAACCGCGGACCCTGCCCTACGAGCCCGCGGTGGCCGTGCTGGTGCGCCAGCAGGACCGCGTGTGGTTCCGCACTCCCGACGAGGCGGCGTTCGTGCCGCTGTACTTCTTCGACAAGATCCGCGAGATCCGCAGCGGCACCGAGATCCAGGTCCGCCAGTCCGGCGAGTTCGCGATGCTGCTCCACGGCGGCAGCCGCGTGGTCGCACTCGGTGCGGTGGACCTCAAGGTGGTCGAACTGACCGAGGCCCTCGTGGCCGTCGAACTGCGGGCCTTCACCGAGTTGCGCCTGCGGTGCATCGAGCGCGAGCATCGCTTCACGCTCCCCGACGGCTCGGTGCTGGTGGTCCCGCCGCAGGCTGCCGATGCCACCGGCGTCGACCTGCAGCTGCAGCGCCTCGACGTGCCCGATCCCACTGCGGGCAGGGCGACCGTGACCCATGAGAGCGGCAGGGCGGTGAGCCTGATCCTGCCCCACGGGACCGTCGAACTCGCCCAGGGCACCCGCAGCACCGTGTTCTTCGCGCCCTCGCCCGGCTTCGTCCAGGCGGCCATGGCATCGCAGGGAGTCGCCGAGGAGCGCAGCGGCGCAGCCCGCAGGTTCCGCGCCGGCGCGGCCGGCGGCGTCGTGCGGTTCTCGGGTTCGTCGTTCCAGTTGCCGGGCGGTGCTACCCTTGTGCTCGACCCGCTGCTGGGGGATTTCGAGCGCCCTGCCGCGCCCGCGACCGCGCCCAGCCAACCCACCAGGAAACCATGACCGAGCAGAAGCGTGCCCTCATCACCGGCGGAGCCGGTTTCATCGGCTCCCACCTTTGCGAGCGCCTGCTCGCCGATGGCGTGGCGGTCATCGCCATGGACAACCTGCTGACGGGGGACCTGTCCAACATCGAGCACCTGTTCGGGCGCAAGGACTTCGTGTTCGCGCACCAGGACGTGACCAACTTCATCCACGTTCCCGGTCGCCTCGACTACGTGCTGCACTTCGCCTCGCCCGCGAGCCCCATCGACTACCTGGAGCTGCCGATCCAGACGCTCAAGGTGGGCGCGCTGGGCACGCACAAGGCGCTCGGCGTGGCCAAGGCCAAGGGCGCGCGCTTCCTGCTGGCGTCGACCA
>JBEATZ010000467.1:0-9975 GCA_041161695.1 Planctomycetota bacterium
TTCCGTGAGCGTCGCGTTGAGCGCGAGCACCTCGTCGACCTGGGCCCGCAGCAGCGCATCATCGGTCTTCGTCGTGGGCGGCGGCGCCGGCCGGAACTGCGCGGACGACTCAAGCGCAAACGGCTTCACGCGGTGCCAGTGCGGCGTGAGGAAGCCAGGCGTGAACTTCGTGCCGTCCGGGCGCGTGAACTCGATGGGCTGCCACCGGTCCGGGTCGACGATCGTGTCCACGGCGTTGACCGGCGCGTAGCCCGTGTAGTCCGCGTAGGGCCTGCCGTCCGAGCCGGGTTCGTCACCCAGCTGGTTGGCGCCATCGTGCATGCGGTACGCGACCAGCATCGCTGCTGCGAGGTTGCCGATGCCCACGGGCGTGGTGCGGTCGATGGAGTCACAGTCGGGATCGAACCCCATGGCGGCCATGCGCTCGCGCAGCCAGGCCGTGTCCTCCGGGAACATGGCCTGCAGCGCACGGTAGCTGGCATGGCTGATGGCGACCGCGCGGTTCGCATCCGTGTGCTCGGCGACCGGGCGGCGCAGCTCGCCGCCAAGGCGCGTGCCCACGGCCTTCGCGTCATAGGCCGCCCACGCGTCGTACATGGCCGTGGCCCACACGGCCATCTGCCGCGAGATGATGGTCGGCCGTGCGCCATGGCGGTCCACGTCGCGCGCAGCGGCCTCCTGGCAGACGGCGAGCCATCGCGTGGCCATGGACTGCTCGGACTCGGGCACCTGCTGCTGGTGCAGCAGACGCGCGTCACCCGAGCTACAGCCCGTGAGCAGTGCCAGCAGCAGCAGGCCCAGCACCTGCACGAGGGCACCGACGCCGATGGTTCCGCCCTGCGTGATGCGGCCGTACACGCCGCCGCGGCGCTGCGGGCGCAGCGCCGCCTGCAGGCCCATGCGACCGCCGTCGTCCATCAGCTCGCACGGTCGCGTCTCGCCCACCACCTCGATGCGCACCGGGCCGATGGCAAGCGTCCTGCCGATGGCTGCCTCGAGGTCGACGCCATCCACCAGCAGGTTGGCGCGCCGGAACCGCGGGTCGATCGCTCGGCCGAGTTCGGCGCACGCGTCCTGCCAGCGCGCATGGTCGAGCAGCGTCACCTGCCGCTTGCCGCCGCCGGCGTGGTCACCGGCGAGGCCAACCCCGGCCACGGCCTCGGCGCTGTCGACGGATTGCACCGGCAACCGCGCCGCGGGACGGAGCCAGATCGAGCGCACGGTGCCGGCCGACTGCATGGCCCGATGATCCACGCGCTGCCTGCGCGAGTCCACGGCTCGTCAGGGGATGAGCACGGCAGGCGCCGTGCGCGCCACGGTCACCGCGTAGGTGCCATCGCCGCGGTCGACGAGGTGGGCTGCAGGGGCGAGTTCGGTGCGGCACCGCACGCGCACCGGACCGTCCATGCCCGCCACCCTGCGGAGCTCGGCCCGCACCAGCCTGCCTGCCTCCCAGGCGATGTCCACCTCGAGGCCGCCGCGCGCACGCAGGCCCGTCACGCGGCCCGTGGGCCACGCGGACGGCAGCGCCGGCAGCAGGTGCACCGTGGGCTCCTCGCCCTCGCGCTCGCGATGGCTCTGCAGCAGCATCTCGGCGATGGCCGCCGTGCCGCCGAAGTTGCCGTCGATCTGGAACGGCGGGTGCGCGCACAGCAGGTTGGGGTAGGTGCCGCCATGGTGCATGTCGAAGCCCACCTGCCCGATCGGGCGCAGCAGGTTGGTGAGCAGCTTCAACGCGCGGTCGCCGTCTTGCAGGCGCGCCCACAGCAGCGCCTTGTGCGCGAGGGCCCAACCGGTGCCGTCGTCGCCACGGCGCTCCAGGGTCACGCGTGCCGCAGCCGCGAGTTCGGGCGTGCCAAAAGGCGTGACCTGGTCGCCGGGATAGAGGCCGTAGAGGTGCGACACGTGCCGGTGGCGCGGGTCGACCTCCTCGAAGTCCTCGAGCCATTCCTGCAGCTGGCCGTGCCTGCCGATGCGATGCGGTGCAAGCCGTGCGCGGGCGACACCCAGTTCGCGTGCGAACTGCGCGTCCGTGCCAAGGATGCGCGCCGCCTCGATCACGTTGCCGAACAGCTCGCGCACGATCTGCTGATCGATCGTGGGCCCCATGCAGACGTGGGCGGCCTTGCCGTCAGCCGTGCGGAACGCGTTCTCGGGCGAGTTGGACACGGCAGTCACCAGCCACTTGTCCTTGCCGTGCTCGACCAGCGAGCTGAGGTAAAAACGGGCCGACTCGCGCAGCACGGGGTAGACGCGCTCCAGCACCGCGCGATCCTGCGTGAACTCCCACTGTTCGAACAGGTGGCGGCAAAGCCACGCGCTGCCCGAGTTGGTGGCGCCCCAGCTCGCGTGCTCGCCCGGCGCGGTGAAGCCCCACACGTTGGTGATCACGTGCGCCACCCACCCCGGAGCGCCGTAGTAGGCACGTGCCGTGCGGCTGCCGGGCTCGACCAGCGAGTCGACCAGCGCGAGCAGCGGCTCCTGGCACTCGACCAGGTTGGCGGTGAGCGCGGGCCAGTGGTTCATCTGCACGTTGATGTTGAGGTGGTAGTCGCCGTTCCACGGCGTCTGGTACTCCTCGGCCCAGAGACCCTGCAGGTTGGGCGGCAGGGAACCCGGCCTCGTGCTGTTGGCGAGCAGCTGCCTGCCGTGCGCGAAGTAGAGCGCGAACAGGTCCGGGTCGGCGGTGCCGGTGGCGAGCTCGCGCAACCGCTGTGCGGTGGGCAGCTTCCTGCGCTCGTGGCCGCCGAGGTCGAGGGTGGCACGCGCGTCGGGCGCTCCGCCGGGTCGGTCGAGGTCCGCACCAGCGGCCTCGAGGCGCCGCGACACGTCGCTGGCGAAGTCGCGCCCGGGCAACCAGGTGCGGATCGGCCCCGCGTAGTCGGTGGCCGCCGCGAACACGAGGTGCATGGAGGTGCAGCCGCGCACCCGCAACAGGCCCTCGGGTGCAGCCGCCACCGTGCCGTCCGCAGCGTGCACGCGCAGCCTGCCGAGGAAGGAGAGACCGGCGCCGCCGCGGCCGTCGGCAAGCCGTCCCTTCAGCTCGAGTTCGCGGCTAGCTGTGGCCTGCACCGTCGCGCGCTCCTTGCGGGTGAGAACGACGTCGCAGTCGAAGGGCTTCGCGTCCTGCACGTGCAGCACCATCGCGCCATGGGCGAACCACAAGGTGCGCCGGTGGCTCGAACCATCGCGCTCGAAGGCAACCGTGCCGCGCCAGCCGGTGGTGCCGTCGCGCACGTAGTCGCGCACCTCGGGCTGCCATGCGGTTCCGCCTGCATCGAGGAAGCGCAGTTCCAGGTCGCCGAGGGTCTGGTAGCAGCCGAACGGCACGTCCTTGCCGTTGCCGTGGCCCGAGCCCTTGCCCGCGCAGGTGAACGTGGCGTTCACGAGCGCCTCCGCCTCGGTGTACTTGCCCTCCCCCAGCAGCGCGCGGATGCGCGGCAGGTTGGCAGCTGCGTCCTGTCGATCCGCCTCCGGATCGACGCTGCCGCTCCACATGCTGATCTCGTTCAGCACGATGCGGTCGGTGCCGATGCCGCCATGCCAGGTGGCGCCCATCCTGCCGTCGCCGAACGGGTAGGCCTCGATGAAGCGCGTGGCGGGCTGGTCGGACCAGAGGCCGGTGCGCGCGGGCGATGCAGGCTGCTGGGCGGTGAGGTGCGCGACCGCGAGGGCGAGCGCAGGGAGCAGGACCATGGCACGGCGCATCCGCGCATCATGCCATGGCCCTGCGCCGTGGATCAGTTGCCGCTTTCCATCTCCGCGAGGAGCTGGTCGACGGCCTTGTCCATGTCCTTGTCGCGGACGTTCTTGAAGCGGATCACGCCCTTGTGGTCGATCACGTAGATGGTGGGCCATCCCGTGACATTCCACTTGGCGCTGATGGGACCACCCGTGCCCTTCGGCCCGTTCCAGAACGAGCGCCAGGTCACTCCCATCTTCTCGGCTTCGGCGAAGTAGTAGTTCTTGTCGGGGTCACTGTTGACGCCGATGAGTGCGAAAGGCTTGTCCTTCAGACGTTCCACGAGCGACCGCTCGTGCGGGATCATGGCCCGGCAGGGGCCTCACCAGAATCCCCAGAAGTCGAGGACGACCACCTTGCCGTGGTAGTCCGAGAGCTTGAACTTCACCCCGTCGATGTCCTCGCCCTCGATGTCGGGCACGGGCTTGCCGATCTGGAGGCTGTTCTTCTCGAACTCCGGCGCGGCGATGCGGTCCGCGAGGATCGTCCCCGCGGCGAGCTTCGCCGCCTCGGCCAGCATCTGCTGGGCTTGTTCGCGCTGCTCGGGCGTGGCGTCCTTGGCGCGCGTCTTGGGCATTGCCGTCCAGTACATGGCCCAGGCCTTGGCCTGGCTGTCCGGGTTCTGCTCGATCACCGCCTGGAGGAACTCAGCGCCCTTCTCGGCGCCGACAACGCGGGCGACCATCATGCCTCGCTCGAGGAGTTCCACGAGCGCTGGGCTGGCGACATGGTCCTTGCGCAGGGCCTCGACGGCCTGGATCGCGAGGTCCTTGTCGGAGGAGGTCATGGCAACCCAGTTGTAGAACGGCACGCGGCCGTCCCCCTGGTAGCTGCCAGCGAGCTCCATCGCGCGCTTCATGAAGGCGACGCGGTCGACGGGCTTCACGTTCGCGCGCAATGCATCGAGCTTGGCGCGGTCCTTGGCCTCGAGGGCGGCCTTCCACTCGTCCGTCTCGGTCAGCTTGGCCATCGCTGCCCGGAAGTCCTTGTCCGCAGCCGAGAACTCGGCCTGCAGCGCGTCATAGGCGGCCTTGGCATCCGGCTTGTCGGTCTGCGCCGGGAGCGCAGCCGCGAGCACGGACAGCAGGGCAAGCCCGAAGAATCTTCGCATGGTTCACCTTTCGGTTGGTTGTGCCGCGACGTGCGGCATGCGCATGGTACGGCCCCGCGCGACCTGACGTTGGCGCGAACCTGCAACAACGCGATGCCGCGGATCAGCGCCCGAGCACGGCCAGCAGCGCCACCACCGACAGCACGTCGAGGCGGTTGTGTTCGAGCACCCGGTCGAGGGGCCCGGACTGGTCGCGCACCCAGTCGAGGAACGCGCGCGGCGCCTCGCTGCCCGGCAGGTCGTCCTCGCGGTGCAACCCGAGGATGCGCTGTTCGACCGTGCGCAGCCGGCAGTCGGGCAACTGCGTGCGCCACTCGCGGCGCGCCACGTGGTATAGGTCGAGGTGCTCGTCGCGCAGCATGTCGGTGGGCAGCCGGTGCAGCGCCATGCGCGCAGCGAGCCGGTGCCGGTCGAAGGTCTTGCCCACGTAGGTCACGAGCACGGGATGCTCGGCGAGGCGGCACCCCACCTGCGCCAGCAGGGCCGGCTCCTCCTCGAAGTGGCGCATGAGCAGCTGTTCCACCACGATCTCGCCGCCCTCGACGAACGCCATGCCGACGTTGAAGACGATGGTGCCCGCGCCGCCGCTGAGGCCCGTGGTCTCGGTGTCGAGGAACAGGCACTGGTCGAGGGACAACGAGGCGAGGTCCGGCTGCTTCGCGCGGCGGGCGAGCACGTTGCCGTCCAGTTGCTGTGCGTCGCCGAGCCGCACGACGCCGTGCACGTGGTCGAAGGCATGGCGCTGCAGCCGCCGCCAGCAACGCACGGCGCCATGGGTCACCTCGTCGCCGGCGGGCAGTTCGACCTTCGGCCGCGGCGCCGCGGCCAGTTGCCGCAGCCGCGCCTGCAGGAACGCGCGCACCTCGGGCCGGGCCTGCGCCTGCGCCTCGAGCTCGGGCGTGGGTGCCTCGGCCGCCTGCGGCAGCCGGAACGCACGGCGCAACCGGTCGCGGTCGGCGCCGACCATCAGGCGCCTGCCTCGGTGGCATCGGCAGGTGCACTGCTTGCCGTGCCCGTCCCCTGCAGCATGCCGCGCAGGATCACAGCCGCCGTGTGCTTGCTGCGCGGCCCCATGGTCGCGCCGGGCCCGATGCACGCGGGGCAACCCGAGCGGCAACTGCACTTCTGCAGCACCCCCAGCGCCGCCGCGAGGATCTCGCGGTGGATGCGGAAGATGCGCTCGCTGAGGCCGACGCCGTTGGGCACCCGGTCGTAGAGCACGAGCGTGGGCGCCTCGAAGTGCGGGTGCAGCACCTCGGCCAGCACGCGCACGTCGCGCGGGTCGACGCGCAGGAACAGCGGCACGAGGCCCTGCAGCAGCTCGCCCACGCCGTGCAGGCAGCTCGCCTCGGCGCCGCGCTGCAGCTGCAGCTGCTTGGCGAGCTCGGGGCCGAGCACCAGCGCGCACGCCTCGGTGTCGAACTCCTCGGGCGGCAGGCTGATCTCGCCGATGCCCACGTTCTCGCGCGTGTAGAACTTGATCTTCTTGTAGGCCTTGGCGAGCGTGCTCACGTGCACCTCACCGCGGTGCGCAACGTAGCCGCCGTGGTCGCGCGACTCGTCGATGCGCAGCACGCGCACCTCGGTCTCGGTGTCGGCCTCGGTGTAGTGGTCGGCATCGATGCGCCGCACGAACGCGCGCCGGTCGTGGTAGTCGAAGCGCTCGACGAGGAAGGTCTCGCCCTGGTGGCCGTAGATCGCGCCTGCGTAGACCTCCTCGATGGCCGACGGCCGGTCGATCTCGGCGAGGATCTTGCGGCTCTCCACGTCCTGGATGGTGACGTTGTCCATGTCCACGGCGCTCAGGCTCACGCCCTCGGCCGGGTAGGTCTGGTCCGCGTAGTGGTAGCGGCCGTCCTGCTCGTGCAGCACCTGCAGGTCGCGCGCCAGGAACTCCAGCACCTCGGCCGTGCCGCTGGCGTTGCCGAAGCCCTCGCCCTTGTCGAAGGGCAGTTCGAACGCGCCGCAGCGCACGTGGTTGGTGAGGATGATCGGGTTGTCGGGGTCGATGGCCACGGCATCGCGCGGCGCGTCGAACAGGTAGCCAGGGTTCTGGACCAGGTACTGATCCATCGCGGCGCTGTTGGCCACGAACACCACGGCGCTCTGCTGGTTGCGCCTGCCCACGCGGCCGGCGCGCTGGAACGTGCTCGACACGGTGCCCGGGTAGCCGACGAGCACGCACACGTCGAGCGAGCCGATGTCGACGCCCAGTTCGAGCGCGCTCGTCGACACCACCGTGCGGATGGTGCCGTCGCGCAGGCCCCGCTCGATGCCGCGCCGCAGCTCGGGCAGGTAGCCGCCGCGGTAGCCCGCCACCGACTTCTGGTCGACCTTGCGGGCATCCGCCTCGTCGCGCAGGTACTTGAGCAGCACCTCGGTGCCGTTGCGCGAGCGGGTGAAGAAGATCGACTGCAGGCCCGACGCGAGCAGCTGGCCACCGATCTGGCGCGCCGCCTCGCTGGCGGGCACGCGCAACCCCTGCGCCTCGCTCAGCAGAGCCGGGTTGAGAAACAGAAAGTGCTTCGAGCCGCGCGGGCTGCCGTCGCGGTCCACCACCTCGACCTTGGTCTCGAACAACCGCCTGCCGTGCTCGCCTGCGTTGCTGATGGTGGCGCTGGCGCCGCAGAACACCGGGTCGGAGCCGTAGTGCCTGCAGATGCGCTTCAACCGGCGCAGCACGTTGGCAACGTGCGAGCCGTAGATGCCCGAGAGCGTGTGGAGTTCGTCCACCACCACGTAGCGCAGGCCGCTGAACAAGCCCTGCCACTTGGTGTGGTTCGGCAGGATGCCCGCGTGCAGCATGTGCGGGTTGGTGAGCACGAGGTTGCCCTGTTCGCGCAGCGCCTGGCGCACCGGCGGCGGCGTGTCGCCGTCGTACACGGCCACCGTCATGTCGGTGCGGCCGCAGCCCGTGAGCAGTTCCTCGAGGCTCGCCATCTGGTCGCGTGCGAGCGCCTTGGTCGGGTAGAGGTAGAGGGCGCGCGCATCGAGGCCCTCGCGCAGCAGCGCGTCGAGCACGGGCAGGTGGTAGCACAGCGACTTGCCCGAGGCCGTCGACGTGGCCACCACCGTGTGCTTCTTCGCGTGCAGCAGGTCCGCGGCCTCGCGCTGGTGCGCGTAGAGCTCGGGGATGCCCTTCTCCTGCAGCGTGCGCACCAGGTCCGGGTGCAGCCAGTCGGGGAACGGCTGCGCGACTGCAGGCCGCGGCTCGGTGCTGTGCGATGCCACCACCATGCCTGGCGCATCGGCCTCGTTGCGCCGGAGCCGCGTGACGAAGGTGCTCAGGTCCATGCGAGGACCTCCCGTACCTGACCGAATGCCGTGCCGCCCATGGCCACGGATGTTAGTGTTTCGTCAGGGTCGCGAAAGGGCCAAGTTGCCCGTCAGTTCAGCGGGCGCGCGACTTCTTCTGCTCGGCGCGCGAGGCCTTGATGACCGCGTCGGCCGCCTTGGGGTTCGCCTTGCACTCGAGCAGCGCCTGCAGCATCAGCGGCGCCACGATCGTGGCATCCGACTCGATGACGAACATGGGCGTGTCCTCGGTGAGCTTGTCCCAGGTGATCTTCTCGTTGGGCGTGGCGCCCGAGTACGAGCCGTAGGACGTGGTCGAGTCGCTGATCTGGCAGAAGTAGGCCCAGGGCCGCACCTTCTCCTGCAGGTCGTACTTGATCGAGGGCACCACGCAGATCGGGAAGTCGCCGGCGATGCCGCCGCCGATCTGGAAGAAGCCGCAGCCCTTGCCCTGCGAGAGCACGCGGTACTCGTCGTACAGGTTGGCCATGTACTCGATGCCCGACTTGACGATCGAGGCGCTGCACTCGCCGAGCTTCACGTGCGAGGCGAAGATGTTGCCGAACGTCGAGTCCTCGTGACCGGGGACGACGATGGGCAGCTTCGCCTTCGCGGCAGCGAGCAGCCAGCACTCGTCGGGCTCGCCCTCGTGCAGCTTGGGGCCGATCGCCTGCACGAGTTCGTAGAAGTACTCGTGCCAGAACCGGCGCTCGCCCTTCTCGCTGGCTCGCTTCCACATGGGCACCAGGTACTTCTCGACCGCGCGGAACGCATCGTCCTCGGGGATCGAGGTGTCGGTCACGCGGCGCATGCGCTGCTGCAGGATCTTGGTGTCGTCCTGCTTGGTGAAGTAGCGGTACTCGGGGAAGTCCTTGTAGCTGTCGTGCGCGACCAGCCGGAACAGCGACTCCTCGAGGTTTGCGCCGGTCACGCTCAGGCCGTGGATCAGGCCGGCGCGGATGGCGGGCGCGATCGAGATGCCGAGCTGCGCGGAGGACATGGCGCCGGCTACGGCCCAGTACATCTTCCCACCGGCCTTCACGTGGTCCCAGTAGGCGAACGTCGCGTCGCGCGTGGCGCGCGCGTTGAAGTTCTTGTAGTTGCGCGTGAGGAACTCGAGGATCGGGAGGCTGGAGGTCGCCATGGGGGGCGAAACCTATAGCGCGCGCCTTCCCCGCTGTCGCGGTGTCATCGGCAGGTTCTGGCACGGGGCCCGGGGGCGGGGCCGACACTGGCACCGCAGCACGGCTTGTGCTGGACTCTTCCCATGCTGCCCGCAGCGCGCCATCGCCACGTCGCAAGGTTGCTGCCCTGCCTGTTCGCCTTCCTGCTGGCCGCAGCGCCTGCCGGGGCGCAGGAACCGCAGCCCCGGCGCATCGGCGTGTTCCTCTGGCACGACTCGGCCAACGACCTCGTGACCCTGCAGGGCATCCGGGCGGGACTCGCGGCAGCGGGGCTCGCCGTGGAGTACCACGAGGGCCATGCACACAGCGACGCCGCGCGCGGCAGGGAGGAACTGCAGCGGTTGCGCAAGGCCGGCGTCGAGCTCGTGTTCGCCATGGGCACGCAGGCGGTGCAACTGGCCGCCGCGGAGCTGAAGGACCTCCCCGTGGTGTACGGAGCCGTCTCCAATCCCGTGGTGTCCGGCATCGTGCCCGACTGGAAGGGCTCGGGCACGAACGTGGCAGGGGCCTCCAACTGGATCCCGCCCGCCACGGTGCTGCACGCGTTCCGGCTGGCGGTGCCGGGGTTGCGCAGGCTGGGCGTGCTGCGCACCAGCAAGTCGGGCACGGTGAGCGATGCCGAGGTGAAGACCATGCGCGAGCAC
>JBEATZ010000479.1:0-6989 GCA_041161695.1 Planctomycetota bacterium
GCGCCTGGCTGCCGCCGGCCACGTGGCGCGCAGCGTGCGGATGTCCGCGACCGCGAGCCTGCCGCCGCTGTTGGTGACGTAGCGCAGTGTGGAGCCGTCCCCCGGGAGCAGTTGCCCGTTCGCGAGGCCGCGGCACACCTCGTGCCACAGCGAGGGCACGCCAGCGAGGCCGGTGGGCCGCACGGTGCGCAGCAGGTGCGCGAGTTCGCCGAGGCCGAGCCAGTCGGCGGCGGTCACCCGGGCACCCGCGTACATGGCGCCCAGCAGCTGGTTGAGGCCGTAGTCGAAGCTGAACGGCAGCACCGCGAGCACGTGGTCCGCGGGACCGAGGCCGAGGTAGCCGCCGACGATGCGCGCGCCGTCTGTGAGGTTGCGGTGGTCCTGCACGATGCCCTTGGCGAGGCCCGTGCTGCCGCTCGTGTAGAGCAGCACCGCGGGCTGGCGCGGCTCGAGCGGCGGCATCGCCACGCCATCGGCCCCGCAGTCGGCAAGGGCTTCGGACGCGAAGCCGCGCAGCGGCTGGCCTGCGGCGTGGAAGAGCCGCCTGCCGCCCAGCACGCGCTGCGGGTCGCGCAGCATGGCCAGCTTGGTCGCGCTCGCGACCACGGCCCACGGCTCGCTGTCCGCAAGGACGTGCGCGACCTGGTCGTCCTTGAGCTTGGGGTTGACGGGCACCGCCATGCCGCCGGCGATCGCAGCCGCGAGGATCGCCACGGCCTCGTCGAGGCAACGGTGCACGTGGATCGCGAGGCGGTCACCCGGCCGGAAGCCGCGTGCGACGAGCCCTGCAGCCAGCCGCTCGACGCGCCGTGCGAACTCGGCGCCAGTCGCGGCCTCGGCTCCCACCGCGAAGAAGGGAGCGGCGCCGGGCTGCTCGCGCACCCGGTCGAGGAGGAACTGCAGCGTGTGCCCCCGGGATCCGCTCATCGTCCGCACGCTATCCGCGACACCTCGGCCCGGAAACGAGCAGGGCCTCCCCGGAGGAAGGCCCTGTGGTGGTATCCCGTAGGGGATTCGAACCCCTGTTGCCAGAATGAAAATCTGGAGTCCTAGGCCAGGCTAGACGAACGGGACGCGATCGCGGGCGAAGATGATAGGCAACGCCCCCCGGTGCGCAAGGATTTCGTCTCCCCCGCCGCGGCGGACGCACCAGCCCTCAGCCCAGTTGCTTGAACTCCTTCACGCTCGGCAACTCCTGCAGCGAGGAGAGGCCGAACCGCTCCAGGAACTGCTGGGTGGTGCCGTACTGGAGGGGCCTGCCGGGGACGTCGGCGCGCCCGGTGCAACGGACGAGCTTGTGCTGCAGCAGGGTGCGCAGCATCGGCCCCGCCTTCACGCCGCGGATGGCCTCGATCTCCGAGCGCATCACCGGCTGGCGGTAGGCGATCACCGCCAGCGTCTCGAGCGCGGCGGTGGACAGCTTCTCCATCTTCTTCACGCCGCGCAGGCGCGTGAGGTACGGGAACGTGGCCGGCGCGGTGAGCACCTTCACGCTCTCCCCGTTGCGGTGCAGTTCGAGTTGCATCCCCGAGGCCGCGAGTTCGGCCTGCAGCAGGTCGAGCGCCTCGTTGACGAGTTTCTGCGTGGTGTTGCACGCCTGCGCGAGGCGCAGCAGCGACAGGCCCTCGCGCTGCGTGAGCACGAGCGGGAACACGATCTTCGCAATGGCTGCGGGGTCCCTGAGTTCGGGGACGGCAGGCAGGCCTTCTTCTTCGGCCCCCGCCTCCTCCACCATCGCCATCTCTTCAGCGGCTGCGGCAGCCGCAAGGGCTGCATCGCGGTCGATGCCGTCCTCGGCGACAACCGGCGCCTCGCCGAGGGATGCTTCCGCAGCAACCTCCACGGCTTCGACCTCGACGCACGCTTCGGCAACCGGAGCGGCCTCTGCGGCCTCGACCTCGACCTCGACCGAACCGTGCACGGCCTCCTCGGCCACGGGCGCGGCATCGGCTGCCTCCGGCTCCGCCGCTGCAGGCGCGACCTCGGGTGGCGCTGCGTCAGCCGCCTCGGCAGGACCGGGGAACGACAGGCGATTCAGGGGTTCCTCGGGCTCACCCATGTGCGAGAGTGCGTTGTCCAGCGCGAGTTCGCGTTCCGCAAGCAGCAGTTCCTCGGGACCCTTGGTCCGCGGCGTCTGCATGGAACCGCCCTGGGTGTCGACAGACACCTCCCTGATGATTTCGCCCATGCGGGTGTTCTAGTGCCCTCCGCCGCAAAATGGAACCACCCACTTCACGCAAGACAGGCTGCGCAAGCACCTTGCGTCGCCCGGCTCAGGGTTGCCGTTCGCTCTCGGCCCGCCAGCGCAGGGTGTAGGCGTTGGTCTCGACGGGCGCGAGCGGCCGGGCCGCGAGGTCGGCCTCGATCTCGGCGCGCACCTCGGCAAACGGAACCGGCCGGCCGGCAATGCGCTGCAGGCAGAACACGAGGAAGTGCCGCTGGTCCTCGCCCTCGCCCGCCGAGGTCAGCGCAAGCTGCCCGGGCTGCAGGTCGAACGCCACGCGTGCCGCCGGGTGCGGGAAGGCGCGGTCGAAGGTGGGCAGCAAGCCGCCGTCGCGCACGCCGTCCTCGGCATTCCGGGCGGCAAGGGTGGCGAAATCCGCGCCCTCGCGGACCTGCTGGGCAAGGCCCTCGAGCAGTGCCTTGTCGCGGTGCGCGATGCAGCGCACCTGCGCGCGGTCCTCGCGCAGCGCGAGGTAGCGGATGACGAGCCCGTGGTAGGCCCGCCGCGCGGCACGCAACTCGGCGATGCGGCGCCACTCCTCGATGCGCATGCCCTGGACGCGCCAGACGTAGTCGGCGAGCGTGACCTTGGGACCGAGTTCGGTCCGGACCTGCTGCTCGAACTCGGCTTCCTCCCTGGCCGCCTGCGCGCGCACGGCAGCAGCATCGACCGTGATGCCGAACTCCGTGGCATGCCGTGCCACCAGGGCGTCGAACACCACCAGGTCGATCGCAGACAGGGCGATCTTGGGATCGGCAGCCAGCATGCTGCGGAAGCCGTGGCTCTCGCGCAGCACGAGGTCGCCGACGCGCGCGACCTCGGCATCGGGGCGGCCGGGCTCCGGCAGCAGGATGGACGCGTCGAAGCCGCCCGAACCTGCCGGCACCTCGAGCCTCGTGGTGACGAGGGGAGCAGGCGCCGCCCCGGCGACGGCAGCGGGACGGGGCTGCGGCGCGCCGCCGCAGGCGGCCAGCGCCCCGCAGAGGATCACCAGGCGCGGAAGGTGCGCAGCCACTTGGTCCCGCGGCAGAGGTAGCACTTCACGTTGACGACCTTGCCGTCCATACCCGCCTCGGGAATGGTGCCGACGCCATAGCAGCTCACGCAGGGCTGCACGAACGCCGCGCTCACCTTGAGGTCGCCGCCGAACTCCGCGTAGTACGCACGCAGCCAGCTCACCTTCTCGTTGTGGGCAGCTTCCTTCCACCAGTCCTCGTCCGTGGGCTCCTGCTGTGCGCCACCCTGGCCGCCCGCCTGGGCGGCACGCTGGCGGTCGCGCGCCGCGCGCAAGAGGCGCTGCAACCGCTCGACCTCGCGATCCTGCTCCGGGTCCGACTCCTGCGCGGCACGCGCCGCATTGGCCGTGCCCTGCTTCGTGTCCTTGAGCACCGCATCGGCGCCCAGCACCCACGAGCCGATGCCGTAGGCGAAGAACTCGGGCCGCTTTCCGGCTCCCACCTTCTCGCGGTCGGCGAAGAAGGTCTTCACCTCGGCATCCTGCAGCTTCATCTGGCTGGCGACGCGCGCGGTGATGTCCTCCTTCATCTTGGTCTCCGCGTACTGCTTGGCGGCAGCCAGCGTGAGGCCCTGCTCGAAGCACTTCTTGTCGGCGGTCACCTGGATGCCACGGCGCCACTGGTCGGCAACCAGCCCGGTGAGCACGCGGGCGCGCGAGGACTCGAAGCGCTTCTTCTCCGCCTCGAAGTCGGCCTTGAGCTTGCTGTTCGGGAACTGCTTCTCGAAGGAGTCGATGAGCTTGCGGCCGCGCTCGAACTCCATGGCGGTGCCGCGGGCGCGCGCCACCTGGATCTGGTCCAGCAGGTCGCGCTCGCGCGCGGAGTCGCGGTAGCGCTTGAGCTTGTCGGCAAGGCTCGCGACCTTGGCCGGGTCCCGGCTGTTGTTGAGCTTCTGTGCCGTCTGGATGTGCTCGTCGGCGCGCTCGTAGTCGCGCACGCGGATCAGGTCCTGCGCCAGTTGCAGGTGGCGGTCGGCGCTGTCGCCGGGCTGCACCTGGGTCAGGCGGTCGGAGTAGAACTCGTCCTTGGTGAGCACCTGCGAGACCGGCACCTCCACGGCCTTGCGCCAGCGGATGTCGGCCTTGGGGATGCGAATCTGCAGGCCCTTGTTCTGCATGACCAGCACCGGCCCGTCGGCCGACACGATCTTGCCCAGCGCCTCCATCGGCACGCCCGCGGCCGTGTAGGTCACGAGGTCGGCCTGCACGGTGATCTCCTCCTCGACGTCGCTGACGAGGTCGAACTCGCGCTTGATGCGGTCGGCGCAGCCCGGGGTCAGGTGGTCCCAGCGCAGGTCGAGCACGCCGCCGTTGTCGAGGCGGCGCACGCGCAGGCCCTCGCCGTCGGCATCGTCCACGCGGGCGAGCAGCACCTTGCCATCGGCGAGTTGCAGCGCCTGGCCACGCAGTCCGGGCGTCGCGGCGCCGAGCGCAGCGGCGAAGAACAACAACAGAGAGGTCCAGCGAGCGTTCATCCGATCACCTCGGTTCGATGCCATTGTCCTGCTGCCAGCGGGCGATGCGAGCCCCCAGCGGTTCCGAACGTGGGAGGATCCGCAGGAACTCCTGCTCGATCGTCTCCCCGTCCTCGAGCCACTGCACCACGATGGTGACCAGCAGCACGTCCGGTCGGTCGGGATCTTCGGCGGACGCGGCGGACCACGTCATGCCGGGGAAGCCCTCGACCTGTTGTCCTTCGAGCGGCGCGAGGCCCACGTCGAGCGCGCTGCCGCCCGGCTGGCGCTGCAACGCCTGCCGCACGCGCAGCACGGCCTGTTCTGCAAGGTACGAAGCCTCGCGCCGCGCCTCGGTGGAGCGCCGCAGGCTCACGCCGCCGCCCAGCACGGCCAGCAGCGAGGTGGTGCCCACCAAGAGAATGCCCAGCGCCACCAGCATCTCCGTCAGCGTGAAGCCGTGCTGGCGCGGTTGGGACGCTGCGCGCGGGTCAGCCATTGAAGTCGTCCCTCCCGATGGCGAGCGGCAGCGTGAACTCGACCGTGCGGCCAACGCGCAGGATCGTGCCCTGCGCATGCGAGGCGCGCACGGTGCCGCGCTGGGCGCGCTGCAGACCCTGCAGCGTGTTGCCCTCGATGCCCGTGTAGCGGATCCACTCGCGGCCGACCTTGACGAAGCCGCCGTCCTCGGCGCCCGGGAAGCGGTCGGAGCTCACGAGGCGCAGGCTCGCGGCATCGGTGGTGAGTTCCTCGGCGAGGATGCCCTCGGGCGCCTGCCGCGCATCCTGCGCGACCACGAGCGCCACGCGCAGCGCGCGCGGGAACACGTCGTCGGTTGCATCGGTGAGGCTCTCGGGGCCGCGGTCGAGGCGGAACACCGGGCCGAGTGCAGCATCGGTGTGCCAGCCGGCGCGCGCCGAGTCCCACGTGCGCTCGGGACCGTCGTCGCCCGTACTGGTCCAGCTGCGCGTGCGCTGCGACCAGCACAGCACCTCGATATGCAGCACGTCGCGCGCCACGGGCGTCGTGTTCTGCAGCACGACGGCCGACGGCAGCTCGGGCCCGCCCGGGAACGCCACCTGCAGCGGGTCCGCGGCGTTGCCGGGACCGGCGTCGAGCAGCTGGTTGTCGAGGTAGGTGCCGCGGCGCAGCTCCATGAGCGCGCCCTCGGGATCGCCCTGCGGCCATGCGAGCAGCCACACCACGCCCATGCCGCGCGGCGGGTTGGAGGCCAGCAGCTCCTGGTACTTCTCGGCCACCTTGCCGGGCTCGTCGCTGTCGGCGAGCGCGCGCGCCTGCTGCATGATCATGCCCTCGCGCAGCGGCATCTCCTCGTCGGGCGAGAGCCATGCGGAACTGCGCAGCGAGAACGCGAGCGTGGTGGCCGCACCGCTGCGGGCCGGCAGTCCGAGCGGGAGCTGCTGGACGAGCAACCGCGGCTGGCCGCCTGCAGGCTCCAGCGTGGGCTGCGAGCCGCGCAACCGGCGCAGGTCGCGCTCGACCACGCGCGCCACGGCATCGCCACGGTCGGCCATCACCTGCGCCGACTCGCCGCTGCCCACGAGCGTGATGCCCATGTCGAGCAGTTGCACGAGCATGGCGAGGAAGCCTGCGAGGATGCCCATCACCACCACCAGCTCGAGGAGGGTGAAGCCCTGCTGCCGTGCTCGCGGGATGGCGTTCATCGTGCGGTCACCCGTTCCTCGAGGATGCGTCCCTCGGACTCGTACTCGACGCGCACCTCGCGCACCGTGGGCGTGGTCTTCCAGCCGTGGGCTCGGAACGTCGTCAGGTCGACGCAGCCCGGGCGGTAGTTGGCCACGAAGCGCAGTTCGAGCTGCGTTGCCTGCCTGCCGAGCGTGAACGGCCGGTCGTTGCCGGCGCCGCGCGTGAGCAGCCGCAGGTCGGGGTTGGCTGCGGGATCGGCCGTGAACGGCACGCGCTGGTCGAACCGCACGAGGCACTCGAGGTCGACCGACGCATCGGACACCTCCTGCCGCCACGTGAGCGACTTCCAGAACACGGGCGCGATCGAGGTCGTGAGTTGCAGCGCGTTCTGCTCGGGATCGTCGCTGCGCGGTACGTGGCGGTCCCAGTAGCGGATCGGCATCCACACCAGCGCCTCGCCCGAGGACAGGCCCTGTGGCGCGGTGCCGTAGCGGCCGCGGAACAACCCGCGCGCGCTGCGTCCGTCGTTGGAACCGTCGGGCGGGAAGAAGCGCGGCATCTCGAGCGTCGCGGTCTCGCCTGCCGAACGCACCCACGCGTAGTGCAGCAGCTCGCGGCCGGCGAGCAG
>JBEATZ010000501.1:0-9175 GCA_041161695.1 Planctomycetota bacterium
CGTAGAGACTCTGCTTGCCGAGGAGACCGTGGCTGCCGAGGGCGAGCCCCTGATCGCTCGCGAACACCACCAGCGTGCTGCCTGCGAGCCCGAGCTCCTCGACGGCGTGCAGCACCCTGCCCACCTGCTCGTCGAGGTGCGCGAGCAACGCGTGGTAGTCGGCGAGTTGCCTGCGGACCACCAGCGGGTCGCGCGGCCACGCGGCCAGCATCTCGTCGCGCACGAGCAGCGCCTCGGCGCCGAGGTCGAGACCGTGCTGGCCCCGGAAGTTGGGCGGCAGCTCGGGCAGCTTGCCTGCAAACCGCTCGCGCCACTCCTTCGGCGCATCGCGCGGGTCGTGCGGCGCACTGAAGGCCACGAAGCCGAAGAACGGCTGGTCCGCATCCTGCGCGGCCGCGCGCCGCAGCTCGGCAATCGCAGCATCGGCAAACAGCTCGGACGAGTGCCTGGTGCCGCGCCGCACGTTCACGACCTTGCCGCCTGCGACGTCGCACAGCGGCACGTCGAAGTGGTCGCTCATGCCGGAGCGCATGACGGCAGCTGCATCCGGGAACGCGCGCACGAGGGCCTCGTCGCCGTTGTGCCACTTGCCGACCGCAAACGTGCGGTACCCCGCGGACCGCAGCAGTTCGGGCACGGTCGTCGCGCTCCGCAGGTCGTCGCGCACGGAGTGCAGCCCGGTGCCCGCGAGCAGCATGGCGCGCGATGCGATGCACACGGCGCCGTGGCGCGAGCCCATGCAGGAGATGCGGTCGAAGCGCATGCCCTGTGCGGCGAGCCGGTCGAGGTTGGGCGTGTGCGCGTACGTGTTGCCATGGCAACCGAGCGCATCGCGACGGAGGTCGTCGGCGAGGACGAGCAGCACGTTGGGCCGGCGCACGGGAGGCACGGCCACGTCCTGCTGGGCGCGCAACGCACAGCCCAGCAGCAGGAGCACCGCTGCCGCGCCCGCAACGAGGCAGCGCACGGCAGCAGCCATGCTCACTTGGCGTTGCGGTAGATGTCCTGCACCTGGTGCAGGAGCTTGATCGCATCGGCCTTCGGGCGCTGGAAGGCGTTGCGGCCCATGATCGAGCCGAAACCACCGCCGTCCGCGATCCCCTGGATCTCGGCCAGCACCTCGGCGGAGCCCTTGGCCTCGCCGCCCGAGAAGATCACGATGCGGCGTCCGCCGAACGAGGAGTGCACGACGTGACGCACGCGCTCGGCCAGGGTGGCGACGGGGATCTTCTCCGACTCGTACACCTTCTTGGCGGCATCCTGCTCGATGTGCTCGGTCGGGGGCTTCACCTTGACGATGTGCGCGCCCAGCTGGCAGGCGATCTGCGCCGCATAGGCAGCGACGTCGATGGCCGTCTCACCCGGCTTGCTGAGGCCCGCACCGCGCGGGTAGCTCCACACGACGACGACGAGACCGGCGGCCTTCGCCTCCTCGGTGATCTCGCGCAGCTCCATGTACATCTCGTTGCGGTACGCGGAGCCCGGGTAGATCGTGAACCCGATGGCCGCGCAGCCGAGGCGCAGCGCCTCCTTGACGGAGCCGGTGACGGCGGGCTTGGGGTCCTTCGAGCTGAACAGCGAGTCGCTGTTGTTGAGCTTGAGGATCGTGGGGATGCGCCCCGCGAACTTGCGGGCGCCGGCCTCGATGAAGCCGAGCGGCGCAGCGTAGGCATTGCAGCCCGAGTCGACGGCGAGCTGGTAGTGGTAGTAGGGGTCGTAGCCGGGGCTGTTCTTGGCGAACGACCGCGCCGGGCCGTGCTCGAAGCCCTGGTCGACCGGCAGGATCACGAACTTGCCGGTGCCCGCGAGGCGGCCGGTGTTCATCATCCAGGCCAGGTTCTTGAGGACGCCGGGGTTGTCCGACTCGTACCAGCTGAGGATCTCGTCAACAGTGTGTGCCATGGGATTGGTTGGTGGCCGCGCTGCGGCGGCAGACAGGTGATCGTCGGATTGTGGGCAAGCCTGCGGCCGTTGCAAGGAGCCGAAGCTCCTTCGTCCCGCTGTCGGCACGCGGGTTAGGATGCTCCCGTGGCAACGGCCCCTGACCGCACCCCGACCCGCGCGCGCGCACGACTCCTCGCGCTCGCTCTCGGCCTCGGCACCGCGGCACTGCTCGCCGAGGCCGTGGCGCGCGTGGCCCAGGGCTACCGGCTCGGCGGCCTCGAACTCGTGCACGTGCTGCGCACGGACGCCAACACCGATCCCGGCGCGGCCGGCCGCCTGCTCGACTTCCACGCCTCGGTGACGGCGCCCGTGGTCGCTGCCTCGATGGAGGGCCGCACCGACCTCGATGCCACGTGGATCCGCACGTCTCCTGCACCGGTGCCGTATCCGCCCACCCCGGACATGCTCGCGCAGCGGTTCGCAAGGCACCGCGAGTGGTTGTTCCTCTACGAGATCAATGCTGCATTCCTGAAGTCGCTGTGGGTGCCCGGCCAGGGCGTGCCGCTGCTCGCGGGAATCGAGTTGCCAGACAGCTTCTCCGTCTTCGACGCACCGGGCGGCCAGCCACTGCCCAAGTACCGCTACCCGGCCTCGGTGACCCTTCCCACCGGCATGGTGACGAACCGCTTCGGCTTCCGCGGCCGCGAACTCGCGCCGCAGCGGGAGCCGGGCGTGGTGCGCATCGGCTTCGTCGGCGCCTCCACCACGGTCGAGGCGCCGCGCCTCCCGCACAGCGCGCCCGAACTGGTCGAGCACTGGCTCAACCTCTGGGCCGCGGCACGCGGCCACGCCGTGCGCTTCGAGACGCTCAATGCCGCGCGCGAGGCCATCGCCTCGCCCGACATCCGCGCCATCGTCGAGCAGGAACTGCTGCCCCTCGACGTCGACCGCATCGTCTACTACGAGGGCGCCAACCAGTTCACGCCTGCCGTGCTCGACGCCCACGTGGAGGTGCAGGGCACCTACGAACTCGCTGCGCCGCCGCCAGGCCTCGTGGGCACGTTCGACGAGGCCGCGCCCGCGGCCACGCGCACGTGGACCGATGTCCTGTGCACGCACAGTGCAGTGGCCACCGCGCTGCGTTCCCTCGGCCGCGGCCGCGAGGTGCTGGTCGAGCCCGCGAAGCCCGAGCAGTCGATCCAGTTGCCCCCCGGCGTGGGTCCAGCCTCCTTCGACCTCGCGCAGGCGGGCTCCGTGCTCCAGTTGGGCGCGATCCTCGGTGACCTCGATGCCATCCACGCTGCCGCCGCGCCACGGGACGCGCGCGTGGTGGTCGTGACCTTCTGCTGGCTCGCGCGCCTGGGGCTGCAGCTCGACGGCCTGTACGGCCGGAACGCCTTCATCCAGCTCAACCGCGCCTACTGGCCGTTCGAGTACGCGACGATCCGCACCCTTGCCGACGTGCAGAACCGCGGCCTCGAAGCCTGGGCACGGGCGCGCGGCGTGGACGTGATCGACCTCGCGTCGCAGCTGCCGATGGACGACCGCCTCTACATCGACGCGATCCACCACAGCGAGACCGGGGTGCGCCTCAAGGCGTGGCTGCTGTTCTGCGCGCTCACGAAGCAGCTGGAAGCCGACCTCGCAGCGGGCGCGCTGCCGCGCCCGGTGGCGCAGGCCGAGCCGCCGGTCCGCGCCGCACCGCGCACGGTCACGCGCGCGGACCTCGACGCCGGGCGCTGAACGCCCGGCGCAGCAGGCTCAGAACTTCAGGCCCTCGAGCTGGCTGCCCGTGGTGAACTCCCAGCAGAAGTAGAGCGCCTGGTTGTTGCCGGCCACGACCTTGGCCTCCACCTGGTAGGTGGTCTTGGGGGCGAGGATCGCCTTCGGGATGCCGAAGATCACTTCCTTCTCCTCCATGCGCTTCAACAGCGGGTCCTTGGGCGTGTGCACCCAGAGCGGCACGATCTCGCCGCGACGCGCACGCCACTCGCCGTGGCCCGGTTCGCCCTCGGCCACGTAGTGCTTGGTGGGCATCTTGGCCTTGGCGTTCTTCACCTCGTACATGGCCATGTCGGCCTCCACCAGCTGGCCTGCGTACTCGCGCTGCAGCTGCAGGCTCACCGGGTAGCCGGTCTTGGTGATGTCGCGCTGGTCCTCGGGCTGGTCGTCGAGCGGGTTCGGGTGCTCGACGCCGTGGAAGCGCCGCGGCACCTCCTTCATGCCGATCGGCGGCCAGGCGATGAGCTTGGGCGCCGTCATCGGGTCGTACGGCTCCTCGAGCGAGCCCATGTCGAGCACGCCGATGGCGTAGCCGTTCTCGGAGACGTAGCTGAAGCCGAAGCGGTTGATGTTGTGCTCGAGCAGCGGGAAGCGGTGGTAGACCGTGCCGATCCAGCCGTCGACGCTGTCGCGCGAGAACTCGGGACCGGGATCGCCGTTGGTCCAGATGATCACGCCGCGCATGCCGGCGCGCATGCCACGGGGCGAGAAGCCCTCGTTGGCGGGATTCTGCTCGTGGGCCTCGGGCCACTTGAGGTGCTCGTCCGGGTAGCGCGTGAGGTAGCGCGCGTGGTCTTCGCAGGCGATCGAGGTCTCTGCGTCGAGCTCCGTGCGCGGCAGCGGCCCAACAGTGCCCTCGCGCATGTCCACGGTGTCCTTCGCGTCGGCAGCAGCCGGCAGCGAGTACGCGCACAGCGTGCCGCGCACCGCGTTCATGCGATCGAGCGCAGCGAGTTCCTCCTTGTTGGGCTTCTCGGGCAGCAGGGGCGGCCCGTAGCCGGTGGCAAACGCCACGCCCGAGTCGCCGCGCGCCCACTGACGCCACTCGGCCTCCACCTCGCTGAGCGGCTTGCCGAACGCCTCGAGGCCGATCTTGTCGATCTCCTCGGGGAACGGGATCTTGTCTGCCGGCACCTTGGCGTAGAAGTCGAGCCACTTGTCGGGGTACTTGGCCAGCACCCACGTCATGAAGCTCCAGGACTTGATGCGAACCGCGTTGCGGAAGCGCGACAGGCGCTCGCGCGGCACCTGGTTGAGCGGCCAGTCGGTGCCGGCCAGCGAGTCGTCGCGGATCTTGCGCAGCCACCAGTTGGTGGACTCGGGCAACTGCAGCTCACGCTCGCTGCCGGTGCCCTCCGGGATCGCGCCGAACTGGGTGATCGACGTCGACTGCAGGTACCACGTGGCGGCGTTCTTCAGGCCCTCGCCGAGCGCGTCGTTGAGGCCCTGGGCGAGGCCCAGCTGGAACACCCACGCGATGAGCGCGTCGTGCATCTGCGCCGGCGTGAGCTTCATCAGCACCATCGCGGCGCCCTGGTCGGAGCGCCACGAAACGTTGGCGAAGCGCTTTGCGTCCTCGAGGGTCGATCCCTCGTAGATGTGCGGGTTGAGCTTGAGGAAGTCGTCGCGCTCGCGGCTGGTCCACACGAAGCCGAACCAGCTGAACGCCTTCATGCGGTTCGCGATGTTGCGGCGCTTGGCCTGGTCCGGGCCGATGAGCCAGCCGAGGAAGGCGAGCGCGCGCTCGGCCCACTTGGCGCAGTTGTCGGCGTTCTCCTGGGTGCCGCGCGTCCAGATCGTGAAGTGCTGCGACTTCGAGCCGTGGAACTCGAGGCCCGTGGCCTTCAGTTCCTTCGGCATGCTGTCGAGCGACAGCGCCTGCACCTCGTAGGCGGTGCGCGCGAGGTTGAGCGCCTGGGTCTCGATCTCCTTCATCCGCGAGACGAAGGCGATCTCCTCGTCGGTCCCGTAGAAACCCTTGAACTCGCGGTGCCCCAGGGCGAGGTGCGCATCCTTGTCGGCGGGGTTGAAGGTGACGGCGCGCTGCAGGTGGTACTCGGCGCGCGCGTTGCCGGCGGCCTTGAGCTTGACTCCCAGGTCGCGATGGAACTGCCCGAGCTTGACGGCGGTCTTGTACCACTCGTCGACCACCTTGTAGCGCTCGTCGTTGTTGGCCTTGTCGACCCAGACAGGCGCCTTCTTCGGGTCGGCGGGCTCCCACTTGCCCGCGACCTTGGTGAAGCCGAGCGCCTTGCGGGCCACGGCGTTCTCGATGTCGTAGTGGTCGAGGACCAGGTCGTAGGCCTGCTTGGCACGCGGACCCATCTTGTTGCGGATGGCGTTGCTGGCGAACGAGGCGAGCGCCGTGGATGCCTTCTTGTTGAGGTCGGCCTCCTCCTTGGCGACATCCACCTGGGCACCGAGGCAGGCAGCGAGCAAGAGGGCGGTGAGGGAACGAAGCAGCTGGGTCATGGGCCTCCGAGGGGCGGCACAGTCTACGGACACCGGACCACGGTGCCACGGGAACCGCGACGACGGATCGCGGGTTTCCCTCCCGCGCCTGCGTCTTGGGGCGGGCGGTGCCTGCGCCTAAGCTCCCCTCCCCCATGAAACGCGAGATCCAGGCCATACCGCCCGCACCGAGGGTCGTGCGCTGGAGCGCCGTCCTCGCGTACCGCTGGCCGGTGGGCATGGTGGGCGCCTCGCTGGCCGTCTACGGCGGCGTGTTCACCTGGATGCTGTTCCTGGCGTTCGGCGGCAAGGCCAGCGACAACGCGGCGCTGGACCTCGGCCCCGTGGCCCGTCAGCAGGCCGTGGTGCAGGTGGTGGAACCGGGCGCCGGCTGGTTCGGCGAGAAGCCGGCGGAGCGCATCACCTATGCGTTCCACGACGGCACCCTCGACCGCCGCGGCATGTGCTTCGCACCGGCGGGATCCCACGCCGTCGGCGCACAGGTCGAGGTGGAAGTGCACAGCGAGCAGCCGCACCTCCATCGCATCAGCGGGTCGCGCCTCGACCTGCTGCCGTGGTTCCTGCGGCCCGAGACCTGGTTCGCCATCACGATCGTGCCGGGCTGCCTCGCGCTGCTGGCCTACGCCGCGTCGTTCATGCACGTGCGCACCGTGCTCGGCCACGGCGACGTGGGCGTGGCGCTCATCGGCTCCGCCCGCAGGATCCCGCTGGTGCTCCCGGCGATGCTCGACGTGCGCTACCGCTTCCGCGACCACCGCGCCACGGAACGCAAGGGCAGGCACTGGGTGCGCGTCCACGGCGAACTCGGCCGCCGCATCCTCGACCAGCTGCGGGGCGGATCGGACGTGCTGCCCGTCGTCCACGACCGCAAGTGGCCGCAGTACAGCCGGCTCGTGCTGCCCTGCGACTTCGACTCGAAGCCCGTGCAGGAACTGCCGCGGGAGATCCTCAGCCCGTGAGCGCCATCCTGCCCGCAGCGCCACGCGCGGTCTCCTTCCGCGTCGCAGCACGCGCATGGTGGCCGCTCGGCATCGGTGCGATCGTGACGGCTTCGTCCCTGACCCTCATCACCCTGGTGTTCCTCGCCGTCGACGGGTTCCGCCTGCCGATGGCGGATGCAGCCCTCGACCGGCAGGCGCTCGTGAGCGACCGCGACGTCCGCGTCGAGTCGATCGAGGTGACCGGGTTCCACGTCGGCAACCAGTACGCACGGCGCGTGCACTACACCTTCGCCACGCCGGGGGGCGACCGTTCCGCAGGGTTTGCCTACCAGTGGCCCGGGGTGCGGGAACTGCGCGAGGGCGGCACCGCGGCGCTGGAGGTGCTGCCCGACGACGAGTCCGTCCACCGGTTGCGCGGCACGGCGCGCGCACTGAGCTCGCTCTGGCTGCCTGCGCTCGCTGGCTGGGTGCTGTTGCCCGCTGCCTTCCTGTTGCTCCTGTGGCTGCGGCAGGCATGGCGCGTCCTGGTCCTGCTGCGCAACGGCGAGGCACGGACGTTCCTGCTGGAGTCCTGCGATGTTGCCACCGGGGTGAACCCGCCCCATTTCAAGGTGCGGTACCGCTTCACGGCTGCGGACGGCACGCCGTCCGTGGGCGCGCACTGGGTTGGCCGCAACACGCCGCTCGGCCGCGTGCTGGAACAGGCGGCGCCGGGAACCGAGCCAACCGGCGCCTGCGTGGTGCACGACCCCGTCGACCCTGCCCGCAACCGGTTGCTCGCGTTCGCCGACTGCGCGTCGGTGCGGGCATGAGCCGCGTGCGGGAGTTCCTGGGCGAGGGCGGCGCCATCGCAAGGCGCCTGCCGGACTACGAGGAGCGGCCCGAACAGATCCAGCTGGCCGAGGCCGTCGAGCAGGCGATCGCCGGGCGCAGGCACCTCGTGGCCGAGGCGGGCACCGGCATCGGCAAGTCGTTCGCCTACCTGCTGCCCGCGGTGCTGCACGCGGACGCGCACCAGGAAACCGGTCCCGTGGTCATCAGCACCCGCACGATCGCGCTGCAGCAGCAGCTCGAGCAGAAGGACCTGCCGTTCCTGCACGCGGTGCTGCCCTTCGAGTGGTCGTCGGTGACGGCCATCGGCCGCAACCACTACGTGTGCCTGCGCCGCATGCACCATGCGCATGCCGACAACCCGCTGTTCGAGGACCGGGACGTGGCAGCCGAGCTGCGCCGCGTGGTCGAGTGGTCCGCGCACACGCGCGAGGGCACGCGCTTCGACCTGCGCGAACCGGTGCGCGACGAGGTGTGGGAGGAGGTACAGGCCGAGCACGGCAACTGCCTCAACAAGGCCTGCGCCCACTACGAGTCGTGCCACTGGCAGCGCGCGCGCAGGCGCATGCAGACCGCGCAGGTGCTGGTGGTGAACCACGCGCTCTACTGCGCCGACCTCGCGCTGCGGCGCGCGGGCACGAGTTACCTGCCAGACCACCAGGTGGTGATCTTCGACGAGGCCCACCACCTCGAGCGGACCGCCACCGAGGCCATGGGCCAGCGGATCGGTCCGGGCACCGTGCACTGGCACCTGCGCAGGCTGAGCCCGCGGCGCGGCGAACGCGGCCTGCTGCGGCGTCACGGCTCCACGCAGGCCAACCTGCTGGCCGAGGAGGTGCGGATGGCCAGCGAGGCGTTCTTCGCACAGCTCGAGCAGCGACTCGACCGCCCGGGCGCTGGGGACGGCATCGAACTGGGCATGGAACCCATCGAACAGCAGGTGAGCACGCTGCTGGAGCAGCTGTCCCTCGAGGTCATCGCGTGCAGTTCCCGCACCGAGAAACTCGATGCCCGCATGGAGCTGCAGTCGCGGGCCAACGGCCTGTCCGGACTGGCCGCGCAGCTGCGGAGCCTGTGCCAGCCCACGGCCGAGGACTCGGTGCCGCACGTGCGCTGGATCGAGCGCTCGCGCAAGGGTGCGCTGCTCTGCGGCGCCCCGCTCGACGTGAGCGCCGCCCTGCGCGAGTCGCTCTTCAAGGCCGGCCGCACGGCCGTGCTCACGAGCGCCACGCTCGGGCCGGTGGACGACCCCCAGTTCACCTGGC
>JBEATZ010000015.1:0-2802 GCA_041161695.1 Planctomycetota bacterium
GGCCCGAACTGTCCACGGCCACGATTCCCTCGGCCACGGAGGCCAGCAGTTCGCGTTGGAGCTGCACCTGCTGCTGCCGATCGTTGGCGAGGGTGGCTTGCGATGTCGCGGCTGCCGACGCCTCACGCAGAAGGCCCCTCAGGCGCCGGGCATCCGCCCCGAACCAGCAGATGGCCGCAGCGACGTTGAGGGCGGCAGCGGCGTGGGACCCGGTGGCGAGCGCCACCAGGGCAAGGGCTGCCTGGGCGAGCCCGAGCCACTGCAGCGATCGCCCCGGCATGATCACCTGCCGACGTCCGCGAAGCGGTAGCCGACACCCCGCACGGTCTCGATGAGCGAAGCCTGCTCCCCGAGCTTCTGGCGCAACGAGCGCACGTGCACGTCGATGTTGCGGTCGGTCACGAGCGCGTCCTCACCGATGACGCGGCTGAGCAGGTGTGCGCGCGGGAAGACGCGGCCCGGGTGCGAGGCCAGGAAGAACAACAAGCGCATCTCGGTGGGCGTGAGCGTGAGCAACTCGCCCTCGAGGCGCGCCTCGTGCCGCCCCATGTCGATGACGAGCGGTCCGCGCACGACCTGTTCCGACTGGCTGCCGGTGTCGCGCAACGGACCGCGGCGCATCACGACCTTGACGCGGGCGACGAGTTCCTTGGGGCTGAACGGCTTGGTGATGTAGTCGTCGGCGCCGATGCCGAGGCCCAGCACGACATCCGATTCCTCGCCCTTGGCCGTGACCATGATCACCGGGATGTCACGGGTCACCGGGTCTGCCTTCACCTGGCGGCACACCTCCACGCCGTCCATCCCGGGCAGCATGAGGTCGAGCACCACGAGGTCCGGGTTGTCCGTGCGGATCCTGCTGAGACCCTGCTCGCCGTTGCGGCAGGTGATGACCTTCGCGCCCTCCCGCTCGAGGTTGTACTGGATGACCTCCAGGATGTCGGGTTCGTCCTCGATGACCAGGATCTTGGGTTTCGCCACGGTTCGACCTCGTCGTTGCCTCGTGCCAGGGCAAGGACGCTAGGAGGGCTCCGTCAAGGAACCGTGAAGATCGTCGGAAGGTTGCGGAAGGACGCCGAGGGTCGACCCGACCGTGGGGATCGTCAACTGCAGCCCCACTCCCCGTGGCACCGAGGCGAGGCCGACCTTGAGCGGCACCGGCAGCGTCGGGAACTCCGCGGCCACCTCCCGCTGGACGGCGAGGGCACAGGACCCGATGTCGACGGGGAACGGCAACGCGCCCTTCGGGGGGTGCCACTCGACCTGCACCGAAACGGCGCCGGCATGCTGGGCAGTGAGGTCGAGGCGGATGCTGCCTGCCCCGGCGCTGCGCACGGCCTGGGTCAGGTGCCGCACGGCCGCCAGCACGCCGCGGCAGAACGGCGCGGGTGCGACCGGGCGCGGCGTCTGGCGGGAGCCGTGCCCCAGTTCGAGGGCAAGGCTCGCCTCGCGCAGCGACACGCGCAGCATCTCGGCCAGCCGGTGCAGCAGGATGCCCGGCTGCTGCGGCCCGCGTCCCTCGAGCCCCACGAGGAACTGCAGCACCTGCAGTGCCTGTTCGGCGCGCTCGATCGCCGCCAGCATGCCGTTGCGCTCGCGGAGGAACTCGGGTTCCTGAGAGCGCAGCAGGGCTGCGTGGCCCTGCACCGCGAACAGCGCGTTGCCGAGCTGGTGTGCGAGGCCTGGCGCGACGAAGCCGAGGGTTTCGCTGCGACCGTGCTGCGGGCGATCCGTGGGTGCGTTCATTGGCTGCGGTTCTCCCCGGGAGGCGTGCCGAGTTCCCTCAGCACCACGTCGATGGGCTCGAGCCGCGCGCCCTTGCGGATCACGTGGAACCGCACCGGGGAGCCCGGCTTGCTGCGTGTGATGTACTCGTGGAGGTCGCCTGCGTCGACGATCGGCTGGTCGTCTGCCCGGAACACCAGGTCCATGGGCTGGAGGCCGGCACGTTCGGCGGGTTCGCCGCTGGCCACGCGCGTGATGAGGGCGCCGGCAGCTTCCTGCCCGTCCGTGGTCGTGGTCCGCGAGGTCTCGAGGCTGATGCCCACGTAGGCGCGGTGTACGCGCCCGTCCGGGGATTCGTGCACCCGGTCGATCACCCACTTGAGGGTGCGGCTCGGGATCGCGAAGGAGATGCCCTGCGCCGCCTCGGCCGCCTGGGTCGTCACCCCCACCACCCTGCCGGCGAGGTCCAGCACCGGGCTGCCCGAGCTGCCGGGGTTCACGGGCGCGCTGAACTGGAGGAAGTAGTTCGAGGTGCGCATCTCGTAGCTCGGGATGCGCCGGCCCACGTGGCTCACCACGCCGGTGGTGACCGTCTGGCGGAGCCCGAACTGGTTGCCGAGGGTGAAGATCCAGTCGCCTGCGCGCAGGTCCTCGCTGCGGCCGAGTTCGAGTGCGACGGCTCCCTCCACCGGCTGCCGCGCCCGCAGCACCGCGAGGTCGGTGAAGGCATCCTCGCCCGCCGGATCCGCCTGCACGGGCCGCGCGTCGGGGAACTGCAGCACGACCTCCTCGGCGCCCGCCACCACGTGACGGCTCGTCACCACCAGCAGCGTCGGGCTCGTTGCGATCACGAACCCGCTGCCGTTGCGCGCCGTGCGCTGCCGTGCCTCCGCGTCCGCACCCTGTGCCGGGAACCACGAGCGGATGCCGCACACGCCGTGGGCCACCTTCTCCACCGCCGGCGCGAGGCTCGGCAGCGCGGCAAGGGGCGCGCCGGCACCGGTCGCCTCGGTCCACACCGCGGCCTCCGGAAGCGCGAGCCAGCGCCCGGCCAGCAGCCCCGCCACGAGGCAGGCG
>JBEATZ010000019.1:0-7043 GCA_041161695.1 Planctomycetota bacterium
CGCCAACCTCGCCGCCGCCGGGATGGTCCGTGACCTGCACGGGCTTGCCGCCTGCGAGTGCGTGCACCCAGACCTGTGGCGTGCCCGATCGCGTCGAGATGCAGGCGAAGGACTTTCCGTCCGGCGCCCACATGGGGTGCATGTTGCTGCCCTCGGACGTCACCACCACGGTCGTCCACGACGCAGCCGCCCCGGCGGCGGCGAGGTTGGCGAGGACCACCTGCGTCGTGCCCTTGTCGGCAGCGATGTCCACCGTGCGCACGGTGTACAGCAGCTTCGATCCGTCGGGAGAGAGGGCCGGCTCGCCCACGCGCTTCAGCGTGAGCAACGACTCGGCGGTCAGGCGACCCTGTGACGGCGCCGGTGTCGCCACGGCGAGCACGCAGGTGATGGCGAGGACGTGCGAGATCGGTGTGCGCAGCATGGCCGGATCCTTGCCGCGCCTCGGCGCGCAGGCAAGCAGGATCCGCCGGCCTCAGCGCCCGTCGGCGAGGACCCCGGCGAGTTGGACGCGGGAAGCGATGCGCTCGCGAACCGGCCCCGGGGCCATCCACTCGACCGCCACCTCGGCGTCCTCGCGCCGCCCGCAGCGCAACGCGACCTCGGCGGCAGCCTCAAGCAACCCCTCGCGGGCAGACGAGTTCGCGAGCACGTCCACGTCGACCACCTTGCGGATGAACTCGTGCAGCGCGGGATCCTTGCGGAACAGTTCGAAGCGCGTGTGGCAGTGCGTGCTCTCGCAGCCCGGACGCTTGGCGAGGCTGGCGAATGCCTCCACGCCCTGGGCGAAGTACTCGGCTTCGTTCGTCGCCGCGTAGTAGTCGAGGAACCTGCCTTCCTGCTCTGCGGTCTCGTAGAGCCTGCGGATCTGGATGCGGTCGCGCTGGCCGAGCCCGTAGTAGTGCACCTGGTGCGCGATCTCGTGCACGAGCGTGTCGAAGCCGAACCGCTCCGCTTCGTCGAGGGCCTCGAGCCCGGTCGCGGCACGCAGGCCGCCGATCCCGCGCACGTCGTCCCACACCCTGCCGTCGAACGTGCGCGTGCCGCGCAGGCTGCGCCGCGACCAGTGGTCGGTGGTCCGCTCCACGGCGCCGAGCAGGTCGTGACGACCGCCGATGGCGAGGATGCGTGGCAGGTGGCGACCGAACAACGCGAGGGCGCGATCGGCAACCAGCCTGCGCCTGCCGGTGAGTTGCTCGTGGCCCACCAGGAACTCGGAGACGCCTGCTGGCACCACGGGATCGGGCAGGCGGTTGTCGAGCAGCCGGAAGCTGCGCTCGCGCGCAGCCATGCTGCCCTCCCAGCGCTGCTGGTACAGCGCCTCACCGAGGAGCCGGTGTGCAACGGGATTGCTGCCGCGTGCGGCCACGCGCTGCAGCAAGCCGATGGCTTGGGTCACCCTGCCGCGCTGGCGCATCTGGTCCGCGGCGGCGAGGTCGTTGCACGCAGCGACCTCCACGGGCTCGCTCAGCCCGGACCCGAGGCGCAGGTTGGCCTCGGCGTGGAGCGGATCGAGTCCCAGCACGGCGCGGTACCGATCCGCGGCCGCACTCGTGCGCTGCACCCGGAACAGCGACGAAGCCGAGGCGGCGAGGAGTTCTGCCGTGGGCGCCTGCGCATGCGTCACCGCGTCGTTGCCGTGCTCGACCGCATCCTCGAAGCGGCGGGCGCGGATCAGGCTGCGCACGAACAGCGCGAGGGCTTCGGTGTCCCCGGGACGGGAGCGCAGCACGTCCTCGACCTGGGCGAGGGCGAGGTCGGCCTGACCCAGCATGAGGTGCACCTTGCCGATGCCGAGCCGAGCGTCCTCGCGTGCGCCGGGCTCCGTTGCGAGCATGCGGAAGGACTCCATCGCCAGCACGGGGTCCTCCGCGTCCAGCAGCCGCTCACCCTGGCGCAGCAGGCCGGGCGCAGGCGCCGAGGAATCGTGGGGCGCCGGCTGCTGGGCGGACAACGCCTGGGCAGCGAGGGCCAGGAACAATGGGGCGAGGAACCGGGACATGGGCAGCACGAGTGCACTGCCTGTTTCGGCCGCGGCATGCCCGCCGCTTGGGCCCGCGTGGCGGCGCAAGCAGCCGCACGGTCCCGATCCGGGACACGGCGTCCCATCCACCGGTGGGAAGGGACGCCGGAACGGGTCCGGATCGCGCTCAGCGCTTCGTGCCGAGGACCTCGATCTTGTCGATGTCCAGGATGCGCAGGCTCTCGTTCGACGGGCGGCGCTTCGGGCCGATCACGCCCACTTCCTTGTCCACGAACCGCGCGAGGTCGTAGCGGTTGCTGGAGCAGATGACGACGAAGAGGTCCTGGCCGCCCTTCTCGATCACGTACTGGCCGGGACCGGTGAGGGCGCGCCGCCAGCGCAGCCAGCCGATCGTGTCGAACCGGTCGAGGTTGTCGCGGACGGTGGGCTTGATCTGCGGCAGGTCCTTGGGCTCCACCGGCTCCGCGTCCCGCACGGCCACGGCCTCCGCCAGCCACTTCTGCTCGGTGATCTTCTTCTGCAGCGCGGCGATGCCGTTGGCGAGCGGCGAGTCCGCGGCTGCTTCGGCGGCCAGCTTCGCGAGGCCGGCCTCGATCTCGTCGAACTTGCGCTCGGCGAGCGGCTTTGCCTGCTCGGCGCGGAAGGCATCCTCCGCGGCAACGTAGGCCTTCTGGTTCTCGGCCGCCTTGCGCGCCTGCTCGGCCAGTTCGACCTGGCGGGCGATCCAGCCATCGGATTGCTGGCGGTGCGTCGCCGCGAACTGCTCCACGGCCACCGTCTGCTCGGCCGAGGGCTTGTCGAACACCTGGATCTCGGCATCCGCCACCCAGGCCTCGATGCCCGCGCCGCGGACCTTCCACCAGTCGTCCTGCTCGCCGACCACGACCAGTTCCGCACCCTCGCTGAGCGCACTGACCGGCGCCTCGCCGGACTTGGGGCGGTAGCGGAAGGCCACTGCCTTGCCCTTGGTCTTGACCTTGCCCTCGGCAGGCTCGGTCGTGAACTTCTTGCTCACGTACCCGACGGGGCCGAGCGGCAACAGCACGAGGCGGTGACCGCCCTCGCTGCGACCGACGCGCACCGTGGCGCCCTGGGCCAGCGTCTCCTCGAAGACCGGGGAGTGGTCCGTGGACCAGCACTTCACCCGCGCCTCGGCGACGAGCACTGCACCCACGGCCTCGCCGCTGGTTGCGCTCGCCTCTGCAGGAGCCACGGCGCCGGGCTGCTGCACCGCCGGCACCGGCCCGGGGTTGGCAGCAGGAGTCGCGCCGGGAGCAGGAGTCGTTGCAGGGGTTGGCTTGGGGTCCTGCGGCGGCGCAGCCTGCACCTTCGCGTCGACGCCGGCGGGAACCGGCTGCGGCTGGTTTGCGGCTGGCACCGGCGACTGCGTGTTCGCGGGAGCCACCACGGGGGCCGGCTGCGGGTTCGGGTTGGACTGCGCACCAGCGCTCTGTGCGCAGAGCGGAGCCGCGATGACGGTGACGAATGCGAGCACACCGGTGACCAGGGGTGTGGAACCAGCGGCATCGCGCCGACGGTGAAGACAAGGATGCATTGGGTGCCCTCCGAGAACTGTCGCCCGCGCCTGTCCCCGGCTGACCGGCCGGACGACGACGCACTGCAAGGCCCGAGAGCATAGCAACCGGCCACGGCCGCGCCATAGGCCCCACATTCCCCTTTCGCCGCAGCCACCCCCTGCCGATAGCATCCGGTGATGCGGTTCCCGGCAACCACCGCCTGCTTCCTCCTCACCGGCTGCGTCTGGTTCGAGGGCAAGGATCGCCTCTTCGTGACCAGCGAGCCCCCGGGCGCCACCATCCTGGTGGATGGCGACGACCTCGGCCACACCACGCCTGCCGCGCTCGACATCGGCGGGTTCGGCAGCAGCCACCGCGTGGTCACGGTGCAGAAGAAGGGCTTCCGTCCCGAGACCCGGTTCGTCACCCATGCGCAGGAGGGCTACACCCCCCGCTGGGTGGACGGCGCCGCGGACGTCATCCCGCCGGCGTGGCCGCTCGCGTGGACCTTCGGCGACTTCTTCGCCCCGTTCGGGGTGCGCTGGGCCTTCGTGCCCGGGAACCTCCACGTGAAGCTGCACGCAGAGGATGCGCCGCTGCTCGGCTGGGACGCGCTCGCCGCCAAGCAGGCTGCCGCCGCGCCCGTGGCCGAGCCGAACGGCAACGGCAACGACACGCCTTGATGCGCACCGTCTTCCTGGACCGGGACGGGACCCTGAACACGGAGCGCGGCTTCGTCACGCGCGTCGAGGACTTCTCGCTGCTGCCCGGGGCCATCGAGGCGGTGCGGCTGCTGGACGAGGCCGGTCTCGCCCTCGTCGTGGTCACGAACCAGTCCGGTATCGCCCGCGGCCTCTACGGCGAGACGACGCTTGCGCGGATCCATGCGCACGCCCACCAGTTGCTCGGCGGCAGGATCCGAGCCTGGCTGCACTGCCCCCACCATCCCGACGAGGCCGGCGCCTACGGGCGCCGCTGTGACTGCCGCAAGCCGGGCAGCGGCCTGCTGCACCAGGCGGCGGAACTGGTGGGATCCACCTTCGAGGGGTCCTACCTCATCGGCGATGCCGCGCGCGACATCCTGATGGCAGGGCTCCTGCCCGTCACGACGATCATGGTGCGCAGCGGCAAGGAACACCGGCACGAGCTGGCCGCCGCGCACGCAGGCGGACGGGCGCCGGATGCATGCGTCGACGACGTGCTCGCGGCCGCGAGGTGGATCCTCGCCCGCGAGTCCTTGCGCCCCCGGCAGTGAGGGGCGCGCGGGGAATCACTCCCGCCGCGCCCTGCGCAGGCAGGTGAGGCAGGTGACCGAACTCGCGATCGTGAGCACGGATCCGGCAACGAGACCACCCACCGAGCGGCTCCACATCCAACTCGCGGCGGCGATCGTGGCGCCAAGGGCCACGAGGGCACAACTCGTGTAGAAGCCGATGAGTGGCCAGGAAAGGGTGGTCTGCTCGCCGGTCGGGGGCGAGGGCTGCTGAGACGGCGTCATCGGCATCAGGGCAGGTAGCGCGACAGGCGACCACCGAGCGGAGCCGTGATCGCGTGCGGCAACTTGGACCAGATCCGCCGGGGAAGTTCCAGCTTCGGGTTGCTGGGATGGAACTGGGGCAGGTGCTCGCCGCTGCGCAGCAGCAGGTACTCGTAGTGCAGGCGCTCGGCCTCGAAGCCCATGTTGTGCTTGAACCGTGCCGGACCGGACTCGGCTCGGCTGCGGCCGAAGTCGAAGCGGCGGAACCCGTTCGCCGCCGCCCACTGCATGATCGAGCAGTAGATGAAGTCGTTGACGCCCGTCTCGTTCACGCCGGAGCGCGAGCCCGAGTAGTACGCCATGAGCGTCGTGCCGAAGCGGAAGCTCATCACCGCGGCGAGCGTCCTGCCCTGCGGGTCGACGGCGCGGTGCATGACGACATCGGGACCGAACTCCTCCAGCAGGGCCGCGAACCAGCGCCTTGGCAGCGCGGGCGAGCCCAGCCTGCGCTTGTTCTCCTCGAACAGCTGGTAGAACTCGTCGAGGTCGCAGTCGGTGCGCATCGTGATGCCGTGCCGGTCGCGTGCGCGTCGCACCTCGGCGCGCGCCTTCTTCGGGATCGCGAGCAGGATCGACTCCGCATCGCCCTCGAGTTCCTTGCGGAACGTCACGTAGAGCCTGGACTCCACGCGCTGTCCCGGACGCGCCTCGAGGTGGCGCAGTTCCACGTATCCACAGCCCAGCTCCCTGCCGATGTCCGAGGCGCGCGCGAGCAGTTGTTCCTGCGCCGCGTCCTCGAGGGCCAGCACGCCGCCGTAGACGGCATAGGGAATGCTGACGAGGTTGCGACCGACGAAGGGGCTCTGCACCCACGCGAGCGGCAGGATGCCGCGCCAATCGCGCCCGCGCTCGACGACGAGCGGATGCGACTCGTGCCGGAACACCTCCTGCACCACGCGCGCCCAGCCGCTCAGGTGGAAGAAGGTTCCCTGCGGGTGGGAACGCACGAAGGCATCCCACTGCGCGTCCTCACCGGGGAGGAGTTCGCGAACCCGCAAGGGGAGCGGTTCGTCGCTCGCCCGCGCCGGAGCGGGCGCAGCGGCGGGAGGCACCACCGGGGACGCGCCGCCAGGCGGAGGAGCACCCGGGGGCAGCGGGGCGGCGCCGCCCGTGCCCGGCCCCGGCTCCGGCGGCTGCGGCTCCTCGACCTTGTAGTCGCGCAGGTTCGGAGCCTGCGTGAAGATGATGATCTCGCCGATCAGCCCGAAGCCGATGAGCTGCACGCCGAAGGTGCCGAGGATGGCGCCCATGACGAACAGCGGCCGGTCCTGCAGGCTGCCCTCGCCGAAGATCTTGGCGTAGAGGGGCTGGGCCACCATCAGCAGGCCGAGCACGATCGCGATGAACCCCACGTAGCCGAAGAACCGCAGCGGACGCTGGGTGAAGCGCGTGAGGAACGTGATCGCGAGGATGTCGAGCAGCCGGCGCAGGTAGACACCGACGCCGTAGAAGCCGCGCCGGCCCATCTCCTCGCGGTGGCGGACCTTCACCTCCTCGACGCGGAATCCCTGCTGCCGCGCGAGCACCGGGATGAAACGGTAGAGCTCGCCGTAGACGGCCACCTCCTCGAGCACGCGCCGCTGGAACCCGCGCGTGCTGGAGTTGAGGTCGTGGAACGGGATGCCCATGACCATCCGCAACACGGCGTTGAAGATGGACGACTGCAGTTGGTTGAGCCACGGGTCGACGCGCGTCGAGCGCCAGGTGGCGACGCAGTCGGCGCCCGCATCCAGTGCGATGACGACCTTGACCACGTCCTCCGGCTCGATCTGCAGGTAGGGCGGGGCGTTGACGATGTAGCGACCTCGCGCCTTGGCGACGCCGGCGGAGAGCGCGATCGACTCTCCGAGCCCGCCGCCCTGCAACTGCACGACCTGCACGGGGCATCCGCACTGCAGCGAGCGCAACTGGTGCTCGATGGAGCCGACGGGTCCGTCGAGGACGAAGAGGAACTCGCAGGAGTAGCCTGCGCGCAGCAGCGCCGGGGCGATGCCCTCGGCCACCT
>JBEATZ010000026.1:0-5200 GCA_041161695.1 Planctomycetota bacterium
CACCCCATGCCGCCTGCTGGGCCGCGAGCAGCCCCATGAGCCGCGCGACGTCACCGGCCCGGGCCGGGTCACCAGCGAGGTCGTGCAGTTCGTGCGGGTCCGCAACGAGGTCGAACAGCAGCGACCTGCCGATGGCCGGCAGGCGGACCAGCTTCCAGCGCCCCTCGACGACGGCTCGCTGCCTTGCGCCGAACGACAGGAAGGTCACGTCGCGCGGCTCATGGGGCTGCTCGCGGCCCAGCAGGCGGCATGGGGTGACACCGTGGCGCTGACGGCGCCGCAGCTCGATCCGGCCGAGATCGACCTCACGGGGCGCAAGCGCGAGGTCGATCGCTGGCAGCCGCAGTGGATCCGCGACGCGTACTTCCGCTGACCCGGCCCCTTGGCCGGCAAGGCGCCGCGCCGCAGACTGGTGGCATGGTTGCCCGCGTGTGCCTGCCAGCCTTCGCGTTCGCATTCTTCGCCACGGCCGTGGCGCCCTCGCAGGAGGCCGCGCCACCGAAGGCGGCGGTCGTGCCGTTGGAGCAGCTCAGCGGCAGGATCGAGAGGCACGGGGAGTTGGTGCTGTTGCGCACGTGGGGCACGGCAGAGGAGCGCGGCTACGCGCACGGACGCCTGCTCGCGCGCGAGATCGTCGAGGTGTTGCGTGGCGAACTGGAGGCGCGGTTCGCGCGCAAGCGGCCGATGCTGGTGCAGGCACGCGCGACGTTGCATCGCAACATCGCCTGGCCCGAGGGCGTGCGCGCGGAGATCGCGGCGCTGTACCGGGGCCTCGTGGATGCCGGCGTCGACCGGGCCATGCCCGAACTGGAGCGCGACATCGACGAGAAGGACCTGTTGCTCGCCAATGCGCTCGACGTCTACGGACTGCTGGGTTGCTCGGGCTTCACGCTCTGGGGCGAACAGGTCGAGGGCGGTGGCGTGCTCACGGGCAGGAACTTCGACTGGCCGTTCACGGGCGCCCACATGGTGGATCGCACCATGCTGCTCGTGCAGCACCTGCCGGACGGTGGTGCGACGGCATCGGTCACCTGGCCGGGCTACGTGGCCATCGTCACCGGCATCAACAAGGATGGCATGACGGGGTTCCTGCACGTGGGGAATGCCGAGATCCGCTTCGTGCCGGAGCCCGACTCGTGGGCCTCTGCCATTGCCGTTCGTGAGATCCTCGAGCGTGCACGCGTGGCTGAAGGGCCGGCTTGCTTCGACCTGGCGAGGGAGTTGCTGGAGGAGACCAGTCCTCCCATTGGCTACATCACGCGTGTGACCCTGCCACGGGTGCCCGAGGGCGGGGCGCCGGCTGCGGTGTTCGAGGCCGACCACGACGACGTTGCGGTCGCCCCGGTCTCGAGCGGTGCGGTCGTGACCAACCACTTCCTGGGTCGTGAAGCCGGCAGACCGGCGGCCAAGGATTCGATCGACCGCCACAAGCGGATCGTGGGGGCCATCGAGCGCTGTCTCGGCGCCGACGACCGCGTGGTCTCGGTGGGCGAGGCGTGGGAAGCGCTCGTGGCCGTGCAGCGGGGCGGTGGCCACGCGTTCGGCACCCTGCACAGCCTCGTGTTCCGGGCCGAGCCCTGGCACTTCGAACTGCGGGTGGGTGAGTTCGGTCCGAAGGGTCTGGTGGCGGCGCCGTCGGCTGGGAGGGTGCACCTGCTCGGTCGGGATGCGGTGTTCCCCGCGACGGCGCTTTCCGCGCGGTGAAACCCCGCCTGCCCCTCGATCCCGTTGCTGCGGCGGTTAACGTCTCGCCCTCCATGTCGGCTGCCGAACGCCCTTCCAGCGCACCTGTGTGGCTGTCCCTGCTCGTGCCGGGGTTGGGACACGTGCTGCTCGGCCAGGCGCGCCTGGCCGTGGTTGCCTTCGTCGCCTGTGCGGCGCTGTTCTTCGCCGGCTACGCGCTGGTGGGGGACCGGTTGTTCTACTTCGCCCTGCTGGGCTTCGACCGCGACGGGATGGCGGCGCAGATCGTGCGCTTCGTGCCCGTCTTCAACCTGCCGGAGTCGCTCGGCCTGCTCTTCGCATCCCTCGGCACGGTGCTGGGCTTCGAGCCCGGCTTCATGGCCGAGCGCCGCTGGGAGATGCCCCGCGACCTCGAGCACCTGGGCGCGTTCCTCACCGGCGCCTCCGGCATGCTGTCCGCGTTCTTCGCCGCGGACGTGGCATGGCGCCTGCGCGCGCAGGCGGCACAGTCCGCCGCTCCCGAGGGCGCGGTCGCGGTGGCCCCGGGGATCTCGCCTGCGCTGGCTGCCGCGGTGAGCTGGATGGTCCCGGGCTGGGGGCACGTGCTCGCCGGCCAGAAGAGCAAGGGCCTGCTGGTCGGCGCTGCGGTGCTCGCGGTCTTCGCGATGGGCATGGTGGCTGCGCAGGGACACGCCGTGGATCGCGGCATCGCGCCGATCTGGTGGATCGGCCAGAACCTCTTCGGCGGCGGCTCGCTGTTCGCGGCCGTGGTGACGGCCCCCGCCCAGTTCGGCTCCTACCCGCCCGGCTACGACATGGGCGTCATCTTCTGCACGGTGGCTGCGCTCATGAACCTCGTCGTCATGGTGGATGCCTTCACGGTGGTGGAGCGCAAGCGCCTCGGCATGCCGATGCTCGGCGCGGAGGTGCACGCATGAGCCTCGCCCTGCGGCTGCTCGCCTACCTGCCCGTGCTCTTCCTCGTCGTGGTCGTGATCCAGTCCCAGCGCCACGAGGACGCGGCATCGACCCTGCGCGGCACCGTGCCCGTGGCCGCGCGCTGGTTCGCGTGGTCGCTGGCGCTGGTCGCCCTGATGTACGTGCTCGAACTGCTGTTCA
The DNA here is from genome assembly GCA_041161695.1 of Planctomycetota bacterium. Taxonomy (GTDB): domain Bacteria; phylum Planctomycetota; class UBA1135; order UBA1135; family UBA2386; genus JBEATZ01. The sequence goes on from JBEATZ010000026.1 coordinate 2,802, forward strand.
TCGACTGACGCGCACGGCAGCCAGCATGCTCCCGGGCAGCTGGCGCACGAGTCCCTCGCGCTGGAGGACGTGCAGCGCGGCGAAGAACGCTGCGCGCTCCAGCCTGCTCTCCCGGTGCGCCAGGTCGAGCGGCCGCGGACCCTGTGCCAGCAGGCGCAACACCGCCTCGGCATCGGCGCCGAGTTCGAGCGCGCGCGCGGCCTGCGGGGTCGCGGTGCGGTCGATGCCGAGTCCGCGCAGGAGGCCCACCGGGTCCGGTGCGAGCTGGGCCCCCTCGCCCAGCAACTGGTGGCAGCCCTTGCTCTGCTCGGAGGTGTAGGGGCCCGGCACCGCGTACACGGTGGCGCCTGCCGCTGCAGCCATGCCTGCCGTCACGAGCGCACCGCTCGCGAGCCCTGCCTCGACCACGAGGGTGGCAGGCGTCGCCGCTGCGAGGATGCGGTTGCGGCGCAGGAAGTGGCCTCGCGTGGCGCGCATGCCGGGCGGCAGTTCGGCAAGCAGGCAGCCGCCAGCTTCGACGATCCGCCGGGCGAGCGGTTGGTGTTCGGGCGGGTAGGTGGCATCGAGCCCCCCGGCCATCACCGCCACGGTCGTCCCGCCCACGAGGAGCGTCGCCTCGTGCGCGATGCCGTCGATGCCGCGCGCGAGCCCGCTCCAGACCGCGACCCCGGCGCGCGCGAGGGCACTGGCGAAGTCCTCGGCTGCAAGCTGTCCGTAGGCCGTGGCCGCGCGGCTGCCCACGACGGCGATCGCTGGCACGTGATCGAGGGCCTCGATCCTGCCGCGGGCGAACAGCACGAGCGGTCGTCCCGGTGCGCTCCGCAAGCGTGCCGGGTACCGCGGCGCGTCCGGCGTGAGCACTGCCAGCCCTGCTGCTGCGGCGTGCTGCAGCAGCGCGCGTGCCCTGTCGGCAAGGCCCGGATCCGAGAGGCGACGCCGCACCCGCGGCGGCAGCTCGAGTCCCTCCGGCACCGCAGGCAGGCCTGCCGCGAGCGCAACGACATCGAGGTCCGGATCCAGCAGTGCCGCCACCGGCCCCGGCTCGAATCCCTCGGCCAGCGCCAGCATGCAGTGGTGGAGGTGCATGAAGCACCGTGCGCGGTCGCCCGTCGCGGTGACCGGAATCCCTGCCACCGGGAGCGGCCCAGAAACGCCGCACGGCGCGCATCCGCAGGGAATGCGCGCCGTGCGGCGTTCGGGTGCGGGGCCACGAGCCCCGCCTCACGGGGTCACTTCTTCTGCGCCTCGGGCTTCTCTTCCGGCTTGTCCTTGCCGGGCTTGGCCCGCATCTCGAACTTGATCTCGCCGTCCACCATGGTGGTTTTGATGTGGTACGGGGTCTCGAGTTCGCCGCGCAAGACCTGCTCGGAGAGCGGGTCTTCGAGGTGCTTCTCGATGCCGCGCTTGAGCGGACGGGCGCCGAACTCCTCGTGGAAGGACTTCTCGATGAGCCAGTCGATCACCGACTGGTCGACCTCGAGGTCGTGGCCCTTCTGCCGCATGCGGCCGTTCACCTTGCGCAGCTCGTTCTCGACGATGCGCTGCATGTCCTCGCGGCCGAGCTTGTTGAACACCACGATGTCGTCGAGGCGGTTGATGAACTCGGGACGGAAGTGGCGTTCCACCTCGCCCTGGATCATCTCGCGCATCTTGTCGGCGCCGCTCTCGCGGCCCGACTTGGTGAAGCCCAGCGTCGTGCTGTTCTTGATCAGGTTGGCGCCGATGTTCGACGTCATGATCAGGATCACGTTGCGGAAGTCGATGTGGCGACCGAACGAGTCGGTGAGCCGGCCTTCCTCCATGATCTGCAGCAGCATGTTGAAGATGTCGGGGTGGCCCTTCTCGATCTCGTCGAGCAGCACCACGCTGTAGGGACGACGGCGCACCTTCTCGGTGAGCTGGCCGCCTTCCTCGTAGCCGACGTAGCCGGGCGGCGCGCCCACGAGACGCGACGCGCTGTACTTCTCCATGTACTCGGACATGTCGATCTGGATGATCGAGTCCTCGCTGCCGAACATGAACTTGGCCAGGCACTTGGAGAGCCAGGTCTTGCCCACGCCCGACGGGCCGAGGAACAGGAAGCAGCCCATCGGCCGGTTCGGATCCTTGAGGCCGGCGCGCGAGCGGCGCACGGCCTTGGCGATGGCGGTGATCGCGCGATCCTGGTGGATCACGTCCCTGCCGAGTTCCTCCTCCATCTTGAGGAGGCGCGTGGCCTCCGCCTGGTCGAGGCGGCTGAGCGGGATACCGGTCATCTTGGAGACGGTCTCGGCGATCACGTCCTCGTCGACGGTGCCGCCCGACTCACGGTTGGTCTCGCGCTCACGCCAGTCGCGCTGGATCTCCTCCTTCTTCTTGCCCAGCTTGAACGCCTGGTCGCGGAGGTCCGCGGCGCGCTC
>JBEATZ010000036.1:0-2854 GCA_041161695.1 Planctomycetota bacterium
TCTCGATGCTGCTCGTCACCGAGTGGATGTTCTCGACCGTGCTGGCGCGGCTCTCCGAACTGGTCGAGGGACTCTGGGCGCGCCTGCGCCCGGCGCGGCCCGCGCCTGCGAAGCGCGCGTCGCGGAGTGCTGCCGCCGCCGCGGATGCAGCGCCCGTACCGTCCCGCAAGGCCGCGAGCGCCGAGCAGGTGGATGCCGCGCTGCGCGAGCAGGCCGAGGAGGAGGAGCGGGTCGCGCCGGATGAAGGCGAGGTCGTCGAGGTGCGCAAGAGCCGCCGTCGCGGCAAGGCCGCCGAGGTCGCGTCCGAGGAGGACGTCGACCCTGCCGACGAGGACGAGGAGCAGGACGTCGCGCCGCGGACCGCCGGCCGCAAGCCCGCGCCCGCGGCCGCCGATGTGGACGACGAGGACGACGAGGAGGACGAGGACGAGGAAGAGGCCACGGCGCCCGTCGTGTCGATTCCCGTCGTGGTGCCGAGGGTGACGGTCCAGAAGCCGAAGCCCCGGCCGCGGCCGAAGCCCGTGCAGTCCGACCTGCCGTGGGACGCCACCTATCCCTTCCCGCCCATCGAGTCGTTCCGCGAACCGCAGGTCGCCGACAGCGGCGCCACGCAGGCGCTGCTGCAGAAGAACTCCCAGGCCATCATCGCCAAGCTCGCGAGCTTCAGCGTCGGCGCCGAGATGGTGGGCGTGGCCGTGGGCCCCACGGTCACGCAGTACGAACTGCGCCTCGCCGAGGGCGTGCGCGTCGCCAAGATCACGAGCTTCGACGCCGACCTCGCATCGGCGCTGTGTGCCCTCACCGTGCGCGTCGTCGCGCCCATCCCGGGCCGCGACACGATCGGCATCGAGGTGCCGAACGAGACGCGCAACATGGTCTACATGCGGGAACTGCTGGAGCAGTACGGTCGCGCGGAGGAGCACGCGATCCCGCTGTTCCTCGGCAAGGCCGGCGAGGGTTCGCCCATCGTCGTGGACCTGGCCAAGATGCCGCACCTGCTGATCGCCGGCACCACCGGCTCCGGCAAGTCGGTCTGCATCAACACCATCCTGCTGTCGGTGCTCATGACGCGCACGCCTGCGCAGGTGCGCCTCATCCTCGTCGACCCGAAGATGGTGGAGCTGCAGGCCTACAAGAACGTGCCGCACCTGTGCTGCGACGTCGTCACCAACATGAAGAAGGCGCCTGGCGTCCTCGAGTGGGCGGTGAACGAGATGGAGAACCGCTACGCGCTGTTCAGCGCCGCGGGCGTCAACCACATCAAGCTCTACAACCGGCTGGACAAGGCCGAGTTGGAGAAGCGCCTCGGGCGCGCCCCGGAGCCGGATCGCGCACAGCTGCCGTACATCGTGATCGTCATCGACGAACTCGCCGACCTGATGTCGACCGCGCAGAACGAGGTCGAGGAGTCGATCCAGCGCCTCGCGCAGAAGTCGCGCGCGGTGGGCATGCACGTCATCCTCGCCACGCAGCGTCCGTCGGTGGACGTGATCACGGGCGTGATCAAGGCCAACCTGCCGTGCCAGATCGCGTTCAAGGTCAACCGCAAGCTCGACTCGCGCGTCATCCTCGACACGAACGGCGCGGAGAAGCTGGTCGGCAACGGCGACATGCTCTACGTGCCGCCCGGCGGCGCGGCGATCATGCGCGCCCAGGGAACGTACGTGAGCGACGACGAGATCGCCGCCGTGGTCAAGTTCCTGGAGGAGAAGGGCCAGCGCCCGTCGTTCCTGCCCGACCTGGTGCAGACCCAGGGTTCCTCGCGGTCGTCGGCCGCGGACAAGGACGAGCTCTACCGCGAGGCGGTGGAGGTCATCCTGGGCCAGCAGCGCGGCTCGGCCACGCTGCTGCAGCGCGCCCTGTCGGTGGGCTACACGCGCGCCACGCGCCTCCTCGAACTCATGGAGGAAGACGGCCTCGTGGGGCCGTTCGTGGGCTCCAAGTCGCGCGAGGTGCTCATGACCCTCGACGAGTGGAAGGCGCGCGAGGCGGCGATCGCCGAGGAACTGGCGGCACAGGAGGAAGCGGGCGAGGTCGCCTCCGAGGAGGCGCTCGACGGCGACGCTGCAGAGGATCCCGATGCGGAGGTCGCGGCTGCGGGCACCGATTCCGCCGAGGACGGCGAGGACGCGCGCCCGGCGTGAGCCGGCGCCGGCTCGGTGGTGCACGGCGCGCCGCAATCGCGCGATTCCTGCCTTCCCAGCGCGCGGTCCGCTTGAGGGCCGCGCCAGCCGCCCGTAGAGTCCGGGCTTTCCGGTCCCCGGTTCGTTTGTCTGGGAGGGGTCTCATGACCTTCGAATGCAAGGGCGGTGTGCGCCGTGGCGCCTGATCCACTCACGTCCCGCGGGCGTGCAGCGGGCATGTGGCCGCTGCTTCCCATCGCCGTCGCGGTGTTCTGCATGTCTGCTCTCGTCTACTACCACGTGTGGGAGGGCGGGGGCACGCAGGCGCGTTCGTTGCTGCAGGCCGCGGTCATCGCGATCTACGAGATCCTTGGCTTCATGCCGGCGTTCCTGCTGTGCGCGCTCGGCCTCGTGTGGTCGTCGATCTGGTTCCTCGGCGGCGCGCTCGCGGAGCCGAAGGTGCGCATCGCCAAGGTCGCGGGTTGCACGGTCGCGCTGGCGATCTGGATCAACCTGCGGGGCTCCGGCGAGGTCGCGGGGACCCACACAGGTGCGTTCGGCAACGCCATCGCCACGCGGCTCGTGGAGGCCATCGGCTTCGTCCCCGCGGCGCTCCTGCTCGCGCCGGTGACGCTGCTGCTCTTCCTGCTGGCGACGGACTTCCTGTTCTATCGCCACTTCGACGAACTGTGGGTGCCGCGCGAGCGCAAGGCCGCTGCGGCCACGGGTAC
>JBEATZ010000049.1:0-11178 GCA_041161695.1 Planctomycetota bacterium
CTGTTGTCCCGGGCCGCACGCACCGACTCGAAGCTCGACGACCTGCTGGTGCCGCTGTTCGGCAAGTCGGTGAAGGTGTTCATCGCAGCCTTCGGCTCGGTGTTCCTCGCCTCCAACTTCGACGTCAACGTGGGCAGCCTGCTGGCCGGCCTCGGCCTCGGCGGCCTCGCATTCGCCCTCGCCGCGCAGACCACGGTGAAGAACCTGTTCGGCTCGGTGACCGTCGTCGTGGACCGCCCGTTCCAGATCGGCGACCACGTGGTCATCGGCGGCATCGAGGGCACGGTCGAGTCGCTGGGCTTCCGCTCGACGCGGATCCGCACGCCACAGGACTCGCTCGTCACGGTCGCCAACTCCGAACTGCTCGACACCAAGATCGAGAACCTCGGGGCGCGCCGGCACCGCCGCTTCCGCAACACCCTGCTCCTCGACGCATCCACGCCCGCAGCGCGGCTCGACGCATTCTGCGCCGGCATACGCGAACTGGTGCGGCTGCACCCGGATGCGCTGGCGCACGGGCTCGCGGTGGGCTTCCACGCGTTCACCAAGGACGGCATCGAGTTGCTGGTCAACGTGAACTTCCGCGTCGCCACCGGCGAGGACGAGGCTCGTGCGCGCCACCTGCTCGGCGGCTGGATCCTGCGCCTCGCCGAGGAACTCGGGATCGAGTTCACCTCGCCGCTGCTCCGCAACGAGCCCGCGCGCACGCCGCGCAGCGGCCCCGCTCCGGACGCACTCGATGCCGCACGCCGCATCGCCGGCTGGAGCTGAACCACGCGGCCACGCGACAACCTCGCTGCATCAGGCCCATGACCCGAACCATGCGCATCGCCGCCTGTGCCTTGTTCCTCTGCAGCTGGTTCGCCAGCTGCAATGCTCCTGGCCACGTGCTGCAGCCAACTCGCGCCGCGGGCGAACAGCCTGATGCCAGCGAGATCGCGACCACCTACCGATCGTTGCGTGCCATGACGCAGGAGCCGGTGCTCGTCGACCCGGCCCTCGCCATGCTCTGCCGCGGCCTGACCACGGCAGACATCCAGGGGGCGCGCGAGGCCTCCGGGCCCCACGCACTCACCGCAGTCCGCATCCACATGAGCGATGCTGCGATGGAGGCCTTCGGCAGGCCCGGCACGAAGTACCCCGTCGGCTCCGTCATCGTGAAGGAGAAGAGTGCGCACCCTCAAGGCCCCGGACACGATGGCGTCGGCGGGATGATCAAGCGTGCGCCGGGGTACGACCCTGCGCACGGCGACTGGGAGTACTTCTACTTCGAGGACCCGGCGGCGATCGAGAGCGGGAGGATCACCTCCTGCATCGCGTGCCATCGCGGCGCCGCGGCACGCGACTTCGTGTTCGGTCACTGGGCGCACAAGACCAGCGGCCGGTGACGGTGCGCGGCCGGGGCGCATGGCCATCGGCAGAAGGCCGGGGACCAACCCTTCTGCCGCACCGCATCGCCGGCGTTGCTTTGCACAGGGGCAGCACGGCGGCCGCTTGGGTAGTCTCCCGCGCCACACCATGGTTGCCACCAGCCCCGCAGCTTCCCTGCGCCTGCTCGTCCTGTCCCTCGCGGCCTCGGCCGCGCTCCACGCCCAGACGACCCCGGAGGTGGAGCCCAACAACACCGTCGCCACGGCCCAGTTGATCCAGTTCGGCCAGCAGGTGCAGGCGAACCTCGGTGCAGGCGACGAAGACTGGTTCTTCTTCACCCTGGCCGCGACCGCCGAGGTGCACGCGCAGACCTCCGGCAACTACGCCGTGAACCCATCGGTCGACACGTGCGTCGTGATCTACGACGCCACGGGCACGCAGGTGCTCGCGTTCAACGACAACCAGCGCGGCAACCACAGCGACTGCGGCGTGACGCTGGTGCCCGGCCTCTACAACGTCAAGGTCTTCGGCAAGCTCGGCACGACCACGGGCGACTACGGCCTCGACCTGCTGCAGCTGCCCGCGGCAACCAACGTGACCACCGAAGGCGCAGAGCCCAACGGCAACCCGGCCACCGCGGGCGTGCCCACGCCCTTCGTGCCCGGCAGCGTGCTGCGCGGCGACATCGCCACGGCAACCGACGAGGACTGGTTCACCTTCGCGGTGACCAGCCCGTCGCTGTTCCAGTGCTTCCTGCAGGACGACGGCCTCGCCCCGCAAATGGACCGCTCGCGTCTCAGCCTCTGGGTGGAGGGCCCGCCCGGCACCTGGACGACGCTGGGCGCATCGACCGTGGGCACCACGAGCCACCGCGTGCTCAACTACCAGCACGCTCAGCTGCTCCAGCCGGGCAACTACGCGCTGGCGGTGCTGAGCGGCGGCAGCGGGACCACGGCGCCGTTCACCTACAGTGGCATCGGCAATTACGGCGTGCGCACGCTCCTCATCGACATCCCCGGCACCACCGTGGTGACCGAGGCGCCGGAGCCCAACAACACGCTCAACACCGCAGCCTTGATCACACCCGGCGCCCTCGCAACCGGCACCATCATCGCGGCGACACCGCCCGAGGGCGACTGGTACCTGTTCAGCGTCAGCGCCCCCACCACCGTGGTGGCCATGACGGCGAACGGCGCGACCGCCCCCATCACCGACACGACGGTGCGCATCCTCAACCAGGCGGGCACCGCTCTCGCCACCGGGTCCACCGGCGGCGCATCCAGCCACGGCCGCGTGATCTACACCTGCCCGGTGGCCGGCATCTACTTCGTCGAGGTCGCGGGCGGCACGATCAGCGCGGGCGGCGACTACGTGCTGTACTTCGGTGCAGGTCCGGCACTGGCGCTTGGTGCGACGTTCCGGCAGGAACCACCTTCCACCAATGCCTGCCCCGGCTCGAACAGCTTGCGCCCGGCCCTGCTCAATGCGAGCGGCGAGGTGCCGCAGGTGGGCACCACGTTCGTGCTGCGCCTGCAGAACGCATTGCCGAACGCACTGGCAATCCCGTTCTACGGCCTGAGCAACACCATCGCGAACGGCGGGACGGTGCCGTTGCCCTTCGACCTCACGGCATCGGGCGCACCGGGCTGCTTCCTGCGCGTCGATCCGCAGATCACGACGCTGGGCGTCGCCGACGGTGGCGGCGTGCTGCTCAACACGCTCATCATCCCCGCAAGCGTGGGCCTGCGCGGGCTCACGCTGTACGCGCAGGCGATGCTGCTCGACCCCGCCAACAACCAGCTCGGCATCAGCATGTCCAACGACGTGCGGCTCGTGCTGGGCGACCGCGGCTACTGAGGCACGATCGCACTCACCACGTCGGCACGCGCGAGCGCCGCACGTCGTAGTGCAGCGAGGGGTCGCGGTAGACGTTCGTGGCACGGTGCATCGACTGCCGGTGCACGAAGTCCTGCTCGGTGGCGGGCGGCTGCAGCAGGTTGAGTTCGACCAGGTCGATGAGCTGGCGCGCCTGTTCGTCGACGTGCGGGCGCCACGAACGCAGCGCAGGGAGCACGGGCGGGCCGAGCCGGTACAGGCCGTGGCAGGCCATGACCGCATCGCCTTCGATCTCGTTGTCGGCGAGGTGCTCGACGAGTTCGCGCACCACGTAGCCCTGGTCCACGCCGCCGCCGCCCGTGGCCAGCAGGAACGCGGCGAGGAACCGCTGCTGCGGATCGTCGCTGCCGAGTGCGCGGCGCAGGGCGGCCTGGGCAGCGGCAGGGTGCTGGGCGAGCCAGCGGACGGCGCCTGCCGCCGGCGCGGCCAGCAGCGTGCCGATCCAGGGTCGGTTCCACTCGCCGCGCAGGGCCTCCACCGAGACCTCGACGAGGCGCGGCGTGGGATCCGCGCCGATCCTGCGCAGGGCCACGGCAGCGAGGTGCCGCTGCTGCGCGTCCCAGGAACCGAGGGCGGCCTCCAGGGGCGCCACGGCCGTGCGGCCGGCGAAGTCGAGTTGCCACAGGGCCTCGAGGGCGTTGCGCGGGATGCCGTCGTCGCAGAGGGCGAGGACCCACGCGTCCACCTGCTGCAGCGTGGGCGGCGGCCGGTCCTCGGCCGCGGGGTCGGCAGCGAACTCCTCGGCTGGCTGCGAGGGAGCCGAGGCGTCGGTCCGCAGGAGTTCGAGGCCCTCGCTGGCGCCGCCGCTCCGGCCGGAACCGGCCGCGTGCACGGCCGCGAGGGGCTCGAACTCGACCTCCCCCGCGAGCGCGAACAGCACGCTGCCGGCGCAGCATGCGCCCACCGCACCCAGTACCCACGCACGTCCCGCCGCCATGGCCGGATCATGCCTCCGACCGCCCCGATCGCCGGCATGGAATCGGTCCGGGGTGGCAGCAGGTGGCCGGGCTCGCTAACTTCCTCCGCCCTTATGCAAGTCGCCGCCCTCGACCTCCGTCCCGGAATGCTGATCACCTACGAGAACCGCATGAACACGGTCATGTGGTGGAACATCCTGCGCAACGACCGCCGGCTGTTCGTGCAGATGAAGATCAAGGACCTGCAGACCGGTCGTGTCACCGAGCTCAAGGAGCACGGCGACACCAAGTACGAGGTGCTGGACAAGGAGGAGTCGGACATCAACCACTCCTACCGCGACGGCCAGGAAGAGGTGTTCTACAAGGAGTCGGGCGACGAGGTTCGCTGCCCCATCGCAGCCGCCGAGGAGGCCCTGCAGTGGCAGGCCGAGACCTACCGCGGCTTCTTCGTGAACGACCAGCTGGTGGCGGTGTTCCCGCCCAAGCACGCCGTGCTGGAGATCACCGATACCGCTCCGCCCATCCGCGGCCAGGGCAGCGGCACCAAGGAAGCCGTGCTGCAGAACGGCATGAAGGTGAAGGTCGGCCTCCTGTGCGACGTGGGCGACAAGGTCCGCATCGACACGGAGACGATGGAGTTCAAGGAACGCATCGCCAAGTGATCCACGCGCTCGGCGCAACCGGGCACGATCACACGACGGGCTGCCACCGCACCGCGGCGGGCAGCCCGCGTCGTTCCGGGAGGACGGCACCGTGAACCTGTCGGGCCACTTCTGGACCATCGTGCCCTCGTTGCGGGACGAGTGGCTGCCGCCCAGGGCGCCGTGGACCGCGCAGCTGCGGGTGGCGGTGCACGACGACCGGTTCGGCCCGCTGGAACTCGCCTGCCCCGCACTGCTGCCGCATGCCGCGCGCGATCTCGCAGTGCTGGTGCACGGGCTCGGGGGCAGTGCATCGAGCGGCTACGTGGTGCGCCTCGCGGCCGAGCTGGGGGCGCGCGGCATCGCCGCGGTCGCGCTGCAGCGCCGCGGCGCGGACGGCTCCGGGGCAGGCCTGTACCACGCGGCGCACACCGAAGACCTGGACGCGTTGCTGCACCACGAGGCCGTGCAGCCTTTCGAGCGCGTGCACCTCGTGGGCTTCTCGCTCGGAGGGCACCTGTGCCTGCACGCGGCCAGGAAGCCGTTGCCCGCCCGCGTGGCGCGCGACGACGGCACGATGGTGGGCACGCATGCCGCGCTTCGGCTTCCGCGACGTGGCGCACTACTACGACACCGTGTGCCTCGACGGCAGGCTGCACGAACTCACGGTGCCTTCGCTGCTCGTGTGCGCGCTGCACGACCCGATGGTGCGGCCGGCTGCAGGACTGCCGCGCAGCGAGTTGCCGGCAGGATCGAAGCTGCGCGTGGTGACGACGGGACAGGGCGGGCATCTGGGGTTCCCATCTTCGCTCGACCTCGGGCTGGGTGCAGAGCGGGGGTTGGCGGCGCAGCTGGCGGGATGGTGGCGCGCGGTTGGGAACGGGTGAGAGAAGAAGAGAAGAGAGCCTTGGAAGGAAGAGGGCGCGAGATGGGGAGCGCGTGAGGCGAGGGGAGCGGGCGCGGCCCGGCGCGGGTGAGGAGAGAGAGTGTGTGTGTTTGTTACCTGTCAGGCCTCAATGACTAGATGTGCTCAATCAAGGAGGGGCTGCATGGGCAAGAGATCTGGGAGCACTGTGCCTCGGGACATTGCGCAGCGTGCATTGCCGTTTCGCCCTGGGCGCGGTGGTGCGCGGAAGGGCGCGGGGCGCAAGCCCAAGGGTGATGTGGCCCTGTTGCGGCACGAGACGCGTGCGAAGGTGGCGAAGCACCAGCCATTGCACGTGACGGTGAAGCTGCAGAAGGGACTGCCGAGCCTGCGCTGCACCGAGGTGCGCAAGGTGCTGCTGCACGCGTTTGCCAGGGGCAAGGCGCGCTTCGGATTCCTGCACAATCAGTTCGTGATCCTGAAGGACCACCTGCACTTCGTGGTCGAGGCCGAGGATCGCAAGGCGTTGTCGCGCGGAATGCAGGGGTTGCTCATCCGCATCGCACGTGCGCTCAACAAGTACTGGCGTCGCAAGGGCAAGGTGTTCGGCGACCGTTACCACGACCGCGCTCTCAAGACGCCCAAGGAAGTGCGCCACGTGCTGCGCTACGTCTTCGGCAACGCGCACAAGCACTTCGAGCAGGGCAAGGGACCGAGGGTCGAGGATCCCATCGACCTCTTCAGCTCCGCGCCCTGGTTCGACGGCTTCGTCGAGTCGATCACCGTGCGCAACCTCAACCGCTATGCGCGCCCCACCGCGTCACCCTCCACTTGGCTCCTGCGCACTGGCTGGCGCAGGCACGGCCTGCTCAGCATCCACGAGCGCCCCCGCGTCGTCTGACGCGCGCTCTCTTCCCCCCTACGCCTTCTCCAGCCGCGCGCCCTGCGCCGTGTCGACGATCTTCCAGCCGGCGGCGGCGATGCGTGCGCGCAAGGCATCGGCCTGCGCCCAGTCCTTGGCGGCCTTGGCGGCCACGCGCTGCGCCAACAGCTCCTGCAGTTCTGCAGGCGCCTCCTCGCGGGCCGCAGGTTCGGCGCCGAAGCAGCCGAGCACGTCCTCGAAGCGGGCAAAGGCACGCAAGGCGAGATCGGCGCCTGCCACTGAGGGCCTGGCCTTGTTGGCCTCGCCCACCAGCGCGAACACGGCTGCGAGCGCCTCGCTCACGTTGAGGTCCTCGCTCATGGCCGCGGTGAACGCATCGTGCGCGCGCTGCACCTCCGCCGCGAGTCCGTCCGGACCCGCGGGCTCGACCCCGGCGCGCACGCGCGCGAGGCGGCTCCGGCACTGGGCCACGCGCTGGATGGCGCTGCGCGCCTCGTCCAGCCCGGCGAGGGTGAAGTTGAGGGCCTGGCGGTACTGCACGCGCACGAGCGCATAGCGCAGTTCGAGCCCCGAGTAGCCGCGCCCGAGGATGTCGGCCACGGTGAAGAAGTTGCCGAGGCTCTTCGACATCTTGGTGCCGTCCACCAACAGGTGGCGCGCGTGCATCCAGATGCCGGCAAAGCGCTTGCCGGTGTGCGCCTCGGACTGGGCGATCTCGCACTCGTGGTGCGGGAACATGTTGTCCTCGCCGCCCGTGTGGATGTCGACCTGCTGGCCCAGCAGGTCCATGGCCATGGCCGAGCACTCGATGTGCCAGCCCGGGAAGCCGCGCACGCCGCCGTGGAACGGCGCTTCCCACTGCATGATGTGCTTGGGATCGACCTTCCAGAGGGCGAAGTCGCGCGGGTCCTCCTTCTCGGGGTTGACCTGAACGCGCGCACCTTCCTCCAGTTCCTCCAGCACCTTGCCGCTCAGCTGGCCGTAGGCCGGAAACCGCGCGATGCGGTAGTACACGTTGCCCGTGGGCACCTGGTACGCATAGCCGCGGGCGAGCAGGTCGCCGATGATGCGCCCCATCTGGGCGATGTACTCGGTGGCGCGCGGCATGTGGTGCGGCAGCCGCACGAGCAACCGGTTCTGGCAGTCGTGGAACTCGTCCTCGTAGTGGCGCGCGATCGCCCAAGGGTCCTTGCCCAGCTTGCGCGCCATCGCGTCGAGCTTGTCCTCGCCACGGTCCTCATCGTCCTGCGTCATGTGCCCGACGTCGGTGACGTTCATGACCTGGCGCACGCGCAACCCCTGGTCCTCGAGGAAGCGCCGCAGCACGTCCGCGAACAGGAAGCTGCGGAAGTTGCCGATGTGCGGCGACGAGTAGACCGTCGGGCCGCAGTGGTACATGGCGACCGTACCGGGCACGAGCGGGCGCAGTTCCTCCAGTTGGCGCGTGAACGAGTTGTGGAACCGGATGGGCATCGGCCCGTAGCGTGGCGCGGCTGCGCACGCGGTGCAAGCAGGCGATGGCTGCGCGCGGGCTGTCGTGCGCACTCGATCGGCCGCGCACCGTGGGCTACAAGGAGCAGGTGCCCGAAGAGCCTGCACGACCAGAAGCGCGCCCCGATGTCGGCATGGTGCCGCCCGCAGCCGCCACGCTCGCAGGGCACTTCGAGCTGCTGTCCGAGCTCGGCTCCGGCTCGTCGGGCACGGTGCACCGCGCCCGCTTGCTCGTGCCCTACGGCGAACTGGAGGCCGGCACCGAGATCGCCGTGAAGTTCCTGCGCCAGGACCTGGTGCACGACGAGAAGGCGCGTCGCCGCATGGAGGCCGAGGGCGAACTCGGCGAGCAGGTGCGGCACCCGAACGTCGCGGCGATCCACGGCTTCGAGACCATCGACCTGCTGGGCATGCAGGCCAGCTACCTGCTGATGGAGTACGTGCGCGGCACGACGCTGCGCCAGTTGCTCGCCACCCAGGGCCCGCCCGTCGAGGACCTGACCCGCCGCATCGGCGCCGACGCGGCCAAGGGCATGCACGCCCTGCACCGGCGCGGCGTGGTGCACCGCGACATCAAGCCCGACAACCTCGTGCTCACGCCGCAGGGCGAGGTGAAGATCGTCGACCTCGGCCTCGCGCGACCGTTCGGCACGCGCGGCTACGGCAGCTCGTCCTCCGGCGGCATCGCCGGCACCGTCACCTACACCGCGCCCGAGATCCTGCGCGCCGAGCCCACCTCGCCGCGCTCGGACCTCTACGCCCTGGGCGTGGTGCTGTTCGAGGTCACGACCGGCAGGCACCCGTTCCGCCACTGCACCACCGCGGACGACATGATCCACGCGCACCTCTACGAGGCGCCGCCGCGGCCGTCCCACTTCCGCCCGCGCATCAGCGTGCTGCTCGAGGAACTGATCCTGCAGCTGCTTGAGAAGGATCCCGACCGCAGGCCGAGGGACGCCGCCGAGGTGGCGCGCGCCCTGCAGTTCGGCGACCAGTCCGAGTGGTGGCGGCGGCACGCCAATGCGGCACCGGCCCTCGAGTCACGGCGCAGGCTGCGCGAGATGCGCCGCCAGGCGGACACTCCCTTCCACGGCCGCGAGGAGGAACTCGAACGCCTCGACCGGTTGCTCGCAGCCGCGCGCAAGGGCACGGGCCGCGCCGTGCTCGTGCGCGGCCCCGAGGGCATGGGCCGCAGGCGCCTGCTCGACGAGGCGATCGACGGCTGGCTCGACCGACACCAGGACCTGCTGCTGCTGGGCGGCGAGGCCGACTCGGACATCGGGCACGGCGAGCCGTTCGCGAGCACGCTCCTCGACCTGCTGCTGCGCGGCGACGCCAAGGACTCCCCCAATGCGCGGGACCGCGCGGCCCTGCGCGCGCGCGAGGAGTTCGTGCTCGGCGAGGCGCCGGCTGCCGCACTCGCAGCCACGGTCCAGGGCACGAGCCGCGAGTCGCCCGAGGTGCGCGCGGACCGCCTGGCCTCTGCGCTGCTGCACCTCGCCTCGGGCACGCGCACGCTCGTGCTGCGCGTCGACCTCGCCGACCGGCTCGACACCAGCGGCAGGCTCGTGCTGCAGCGGCTGCTCGGCTCCCTCGCCGGCCGCAGGCTGCTGCTGCTGCTCACCGGCGGACCGGACTGTGCGCTCGGCGGCGAGGTCGAACGCATCGAACTCGCCGGCCTGCCGGAGCGTGAGTTCGCGGCCTTCGGCCGCGCCTTGTTCGCCCGCCCCGGCGAGGTCCCCGAGGCGTTCCTGCAGCAGGCCCACGCGACCCTCAGCGGCTCCCCCGGCAACCTCGTCGAGTGCCTCGAGGAGCTGGCCCAGGAGCGCAAGTTGCGCGGCAGGCCCGGCGCCTACGACGACCTCGCCGCCGATGCCGAACCACAGCCCGCCGAGCGCACACTCCAGCGCGTGCAGGAGCGCGTGGCCCGGCTCGGCGAGAAACACCGCCACGTGCTCCAGGTCGCCGCGGTGCTGGGCGAACGATGCAGCCTCGCAGACCTGGCCCAGCTCAGCAACGTGGTCGAGCTGCAGGTGCTGGAGACACTGTCGCTCTTCCGCGGCAGGGTGATCCGCGCGCAGGGCGGCGAGGTCGCGTTTCGCCACGCATCGTTCCGCCTCGCCATGCTGCGCTCGATCCCCGAGCCGCGTCGCATCGAGCTGCATCGGCACGCGGCCGCGATCCTCGCCGAGCGCGGCGCGCCGCCGCTCGAGACCGGCCTCCACCTCTCGCGCGGCCTCGAGCACGAAGCCTGCCTCGTGCCGCTGCTGCAGGGCCTCGAGAAGCTGGTGCGAAGCGGCTCACGCCGCACGAGCCTCCGCATCGCGAGCCGCCTGCGGTTGCACTTCCAGCAGTTGAAGGACCGCCCCGACCTCGATCCGCTCCTGCTGCAGTTCCTGCTGCTGCAGGGCCATGCGCGCCGTGCGAACGGGCAGGGAGGCGCGGCAACGGAACTCTTCCGCGATGCAAGCGCCCTCGCGACACGACTCGACGACCCGCGCTCCCTCGGCGAGGCGCTCACCGGCCTCGCGGGACTCACCTACGAAGGCGGCAGGCTGCTCACCGCCATCGACCTGCTGGAGTCGGCGCACCAGCACCTCGCACCGCTCGCGGACCCGCGCAGCAGGGAACTCGCCGGCGAGGCACACGGGCTGCACGGCCGCATCCTGCTCTACCTCGGCCAGGCAGCAGGCGCCCGCGAGCAACTGGACGCGGCCCTCGCCGCGCTGCCGCCGGACGAACTCGACCTGCGCTCCCACTTCCTCGTCGACCTCGCGCGCGTCCAGCACCTCGAACGTGACTGGGCCGGCGCCCTGCGCACGCTGCACCGCGTCGAACGCTCCGGCGCTGCCGAGCGCTTCCCCAGGGTACGGCTGCGGCACCTGCTCTACCGCGGCCAGGTGCGCACCACGCTGGGCGACGACGATGCCGTGGCCGACCTGCGCACTGCGACAGGCGAGGCGGCGCGGCTCTCGTTGCCTGCGTACGAGGGCAGGGGCTGGCTGTTCCTCGGCGAGCGCGCCCGGCGCCGCGGCAGGAATGCCGAGGCCCTCGACCTGCTGGTCCGGGCCCGGGACCTGGCGGAAGCCGCCGGCGACCGGCTCGGGGCCACCC